>JBDSOV010000111.1:0-4125 GCA_039914575.1 Sphingomicrobium sp. | reverse complement strand
AAAGCGGTCGCGGCAAGCGCGATCGAAAGTATACGGTTCACAAATACCTCATATTTTCTTGGAAATAGAGCCACAGAAGTGCGGGCTCGGACCGCGATCTAGAGGCAAAACCTCTCACCGTCCACCGCTATTGGCCGGAAATCCACACCGGTGTGACGGGGCAACAATTCGTTGCGGACCCGGTTTCGTTCAGCGGTTCAGTCGCCCCAGCTTGGCGCGTGCCGCCTCGTCGCCTTCGCCCGGCGACACCGTCGCGGCGAATTCGCCACGACGGTCGATCAGGAACACAGTGGCGGTATGATCAACCCCATAGTCGCCGCCTTCCTGCGGCACCTTGGCCGAATAGACGCCATACTGCTTCTTGACCCGCGCGATCGCCGCTACCGACCCGGTCAAGGCGATCACCGGTGTTCTAAACAGCCCCGCATAGTGCGCCATTTCGGCCGGGGTGTCGCGTTCGGGGTCGACGGTAATGAGGACGATCGCAAAACTGTCGTCGCCCTTGTCTAGGGCGTTCCGCAGTCGGGCCAGCCGCGCCAGCGTGGTTGGGCAGACATCGGGGCAATGGGTGAAGCCGAAGAATAAGGCGAACGGCTTGCCCGCCAGCCGTTCGCTGGAGAAGGGTTTTCCGTCGGCCCCAGTGAGGGTGAATGGTCCGCCGATTTCTACCAACGATCCGCTGCTGGCGATCGGCGCGTCGGTTGGCATGGGCCTCAGCGCAATCACCAGCCCGGCGAGCGCCGCAAGTCCGACCACCAGCCACAACAAGATCCGGATCCGCCGAATCGTCATCGCGGCCCGCCCACCGGCGCCGCGATCGCGACCGCTCCCTGCCGCTCGAAACGCAGTGTCAGCCTGAAGCTCGATCCTGACGTCAGCGGTCGGACGAGGTCCTGGATCATGACATGCCGCCCGTAGGCCGACAGCCGCACCCGCCCGCGCGCCGGAATCTCGATTCCCCCGTCGATCGCCCGCATCCGCATGATGTCGCCGTCCATGCTGGTTTCGTGCAGGCTCGCCTCGCCCACTCCCTCGGCCGCGACCGACAGCAAACGGTCGCGCCCGCCGCTGTTGGTCAGCGTGAAATAGACCGCGGCGGAGGTCGGCAGGGCGATCACCTTCGCCTCGCTGACGGTGACCAGCGGCGGCGCCTCGGCATGGCAGGCGGTCAGCAACGTCGCGGCGAGCAGGGAAATAGCCGCTTTCACCGTCGCATGCCCTCGCTCAAAAAAGGAAGTGGAGGCCCGAGCCGGAATCGAACCGGCGTGCGGGGATTTGCAGTCCCCTACGTAACCACTCCGCCATCGGGCCTCGCGGAGCGCGGAAATGGGCGGGCGACCCGGGCTTGTCAACCGCTTGCCGCGCCCCATCCAAGGACGGCCGTCGTGGATTTTTCGACGGGCGGCGGTGGGTTCAGCTTGGCGCGACTCGACGCGACCGATAAGAGCGACCTTGAAAGCCAACTGTATTACTGGTATATAACAGTTGATGCGATTGAGGTGACATGTCGAATAACGCCCCAGAATTTGGCCAAAATTTTGACTCCGCTCGACGGGTGATGGTCGCCAGCCAGTTGCGTCCGCAGGGCGTGACCGACGCCCGCGTGCTTGCCGCGATGGGCTCGGTACCGCGTGAGGAGTTTCTTGGCGCCGGGCAACAGGCCACGGCGTACGGCGATCGTCCGCTGCGGCTCGACAATGGCGCGCCAATGATGCCCCCGGCCGAACTTGGCCTCTTGCTGACCAGGCTCGCCCCGCTCCCCGGCGAATACGCACTCGTGGTCGGCGCAGGCGGTGGTTACGCCGCTGCGCTGCTTCGCCATATCGGGCTCCAGGTCGACACGACCGAAGCGGGCGAAGCGCCGGGAACCGCCATTTATGACATCATCCTTGTCGAGGGCGCGATCGAGCGACTTCCCGATGCTCTCGCGCGCCGCATGACCGCCGACGGCCGCGTCGGTTCTGCGATAGTTGAAGATGGGGTGACCCGCCTTGCCACCGGTCGCGGCATCAACAATATAGTCGGTGACAAGACCGTCGGATTCACCAGTTTCGCCGAAGCGCAGGTTTCGATCCTGCCCGGCTTCAGCAGCGCCCCGGCGTTTGCGTTCTAGCGCATTGGAGATCAAGTGAAGCGTCACCTTCTGACCGGCACTTTGGCTGCCGTACTCGTCGCCGGGACCGCCTCGGCCGATACATTGCGCGAGGCATTGAACGCCGCGTACCGCACCAACCCGACCCTCACCGGGCAGCGCGAGGCGTTGAAGATCACCGACTCGTCGGTCGCCATCGCCCGCGCCGCCGGTCGGCCGCAGGTATCCGGGGTAGTTGGGATCAATCGCGACCTCAGCGCCAGCGGCTCGCTCCGCCGCCTTGGCAACGGCCCCTATCTGAGCGGCGGGGTCGACGTCAGCTACCCTCTGTTCAGTGGCGGCAGCGTGCGCAATTCGATCACCGCCGCCAAGACTCGGGTCGAAGCTGGCCGGGCGACGCTGCGCGCGGTCGAGGGTGACGTCTTCACCGAGGCCGTCGCCGCTTACATGGACGTGATCCGCGACCGATCAATCGTCGAATTGAACGAGAATCAGGTGAAAGTGCTTGCCACCAACCTCGAGGCGGCGCGCGACCGGTTCGAGATCGGCGATGTAACTCGCACCGACGTCGCCCAGTCCGAAGCGCGCCAGGCGCTCGCCCGGAGCACACTCGAAACCGCGCGCGGCCGTCTGACCTCGAGCGAGGAGAATTACCGCCGCGTGGTCGGTCAGCGACCCGGCGTGCTGGCACCCCCGCCGCCACTTCCGCCGCTCCCCGAAACAGCCGATCAGGCGGTGCAGATCGCGCTCGTCAGCAACCCAGATTTCATCGCCATCACCCGCCAGGCAGAAGCCGCGCGTTATGACATTCGAGTCGCCCAGGCGGGGCGGCTGCCGACCGTGTCTGGGGTCGCCTCGGGCGATTATGTTAACACGCTGTCAGGCGACACCGGCGGCGCGCCGCGCACCGGCACCGCGACCAGTATTGGAGTCCAGGGGCGAATCCCGCTCTACCAGGGGGGACTTCCCGCCGCGCGCATCGCCCAGAGCATCGCGATCGAGGGCCAGACGCTTGAACTGCGCATCGGCACCGAACGCGCGGTCATCGCCACCACCCGTTCCGCCTTCGCCGTCTATCGCGCGGCACAGGGCGCGGTCCTCTCGAACCAGATTGCGGTCCAGGCCAACGAACTCGCACTGGAAGGCGCCCGCGCCGAAAATAGCGTCGGCACCCGGACTATCCTCGACGTGCTCAATGCCGAACAGGAATTGTTGAATTCGCAGGTCTTGCTGGTCACCGCGCGGCGCGATTCCTACGTCGCCGGCTTCCAGCTGCTAAACGCCATGGGCCAGGCCGAGGCCGACGATCTCGGGCTCGACGGCGGGCCGCTTTACGATCCGCTCGGCAGTTACCGGAGCGTCGCCGGCAACTGGAACGACTGGTCGACTCCGCGGCGCCACACACCGGTGGCAACCAGCACCGTTACGCCGCAGGAGCAGCCGCAGGTCTTGGTTTCGCAGCCGCGATAGGCGATAGAGCGGCGATGCAGAGCCCACGCGAGCCATCGATGGAAGACATTCTCGCCTCGATCAAACGCGTGATCGCGGAAGAAAAGGAAGTGCGATCCGCCGCTCCGCCGCCGCCGCCGCTGCCCGACGATGATGTGGATGACATCCTTGAGCTCGACCATCCGGTGGAGCCAAAGTCCTCGATCAACCAACCCGCGGTCGATACCGGCCCGCCGTTGCTCGACGAGGTCGCCGCCGACTCGAGCCGGATGAAACTCGAACAACTCTCCAGCGTCGCCGCCGCCGCGCCGCCCGCGCCAATCGTCAATCCGCTCGAGGAAATGCTGCGCGACATGTTGCGACCGGCCTTGAAACAATGGCTCGACGAGCATCTGCCGCGGATCGTCGACGAGCATGTCCGCCGCGAGATCAGCCGGATCACCGGGAAACCGCTCTAGACCTTGATCGTTTTGGGCTCGTTAGCCCGAAGCGTGAATCATGGTCTCAACAGATAACCAGACTCGCCTAGCACCGGCGCGCTTGCTAGTCAGGCGCCCATGAACCGCCTCCTGCTTGCCGCCACC
>JBDSOV010000107.1:0-4781 GCA_039914575.1 Sphingomicrobium sp. | reverse complement strand
CGGGAGCTCCTTCGATGAACCTCAGTGAGTTTTGGAAAGTTAGCGAAGCGTAATGAAAGGTATTATCCTCGCAGGCGGTAGCGGCAGCCGACTCTATCCAGCGACGCTCGCCGTCTCCAAGCAATTGTTGCCGGTCTATGACAAGCCGATGATCTATTATCCGCTCGGCGTGCTGATGCTAGCCGGGATCCGCGAGATATTGATCATCTCGACCCCGACCGATCTGCCGCGATTCGAGGCGTTGCTGGGTGACGGCAGCGCGTTCGGCATTGCATTGTCTTATGCCGAGCAAGCCGCGCCTAATGGCCTGGCCGAAGCCTTCATCATTGGCCGCGAATTCGTTGGCGCCGATCCGGTCGCGCTCGTGCTTGGCGACAATATCTTCTACGGTGCCGGGCTTGGCGAAATCGTCCGTCAGGCCGCCACGCAGGACAGCGGCGCGACGGTGTTCGCTTATGCAGTCGATGATCCCGAGCGTTATGGGGTGGTCGAGTTCGATCCCGCCACCGGCACCGCGCGCTCGATCGAAGAGAAGCCCGCCGCGCCGCGCTCGCACTGGGCCGTCACCGGCCTCTATTTCTACGACAATGATGTGCTCGACATCGCCGCCGGTCTGGCGCCGTCATCGCGCGGCGAACTGGAGATAACCGACGTCAATCGCGCCTATCTTGAGGCGGGGCGGCTGCAAGTGGTCCAGCTCGGCCGCGGCTTTGCCTGGCTCGACACCGGCACCCACGACAGTTTGCACGATGCATCTTCCTATGTCCGCACGATCGAGAAGCGGCAGGGCTACAAGATCATGTGCCTCGAGGAGATTGCGCTCGAGCTCAATTATCTCACGCCGGCCGAGGTCGTTGCCCGCGCCGAGTCGCTCGGCAGCACCGATTACGCCGTTTACCTGCGCCGCCGGGCAGCCGAGATCAGCGATGCTTGAGGTCCGCCGCCTCGCGCTCGACGGATTACTCGAAATCCGGCCAAAGCGCTTCGCCGATGATCGCGGTTTCTTTTCGGAGACTTGGAATGACGCCGCGTGGCGCGCGGCGGGGATCGCATTCGACTTCGTCCAGGACAATCATTCGCTATCGAGCGCGCAAGGCACGCTTCGCGGTCTGCATTTCCAGGCACCTCCGGCGGCGCAGGCCAAGCTGGTGCGGGTCACTCGCGGCTCGGCGTATGATGTCGCGGTCGACCTTCGCCCCGGATCGCCGACCTATCGCTTATGGGCTGGCGTGACTTTATCGGCGGCGGAGTGGAACCAGCTGCTGATTCCCGAGGGTTTCGCGCACGGCTTCCTCACCCTCGAGCCTGACACCGAGGTCCAGTATAAGGCCAGCGCAGTCTATTCGCCGGGGCACGACCGCGCGATCCGCTTCGACGATCCGGCGATCGGCATTGACTGGCCGCTGCCCGCCGCCGACCTGCTCCTGTCCGACCGCGACCGCGCCGCGCCGCTGCTGGCCGATGTGGAAACCGGCTTTTGACCCGACGTCGCATCCTCGTCACCGGCGGTGCCGGGTTCATCGGCGGAGCGGTGGTGCGGCGACTGGTCGGCAATGGCCACCACGTCGTCAATCTCGACAAGCTTACGTATTCGGGCAACCTCGCCTCGCTCGAAGCGGTCGCGGGCGCCCCCAATTACCGCTTCGTCCACGCCGACATCGCCGATCATGACATTGTCGCCAGCTTGCTCGCCGAGGAGCGGATCGACGCGATCATGCACCTCGCCGCCGAGAGCCACGTCGACCGCTCGATCGACGGCCCCGGTATTTTCGTCGAGACCAACGTCACTGGCACCTTCAAGCTCTTGAACGCCGCACTCGGTTACTGGCGCGCGCTTGGCGGCGAAGCGCGCGACAAATTCCGCTTCCACCATATCTCGACCGATGAAGTGTATGGCGATCTGCCGTTCGACAGCGGCATGTTCACCGAGGAAACCGCTTATGCGCCATCCTCGCCATATTCGGCCTCCAAAGCCGCAGCCGACCATTTCGTCCGCGCCTGGCACGAAACCTATGGCTTGCCGGTGGTGCTGTCCAATTGCTCGAACAATTACGGCCCTTATCATTTCCCCGAAAAGCTCATCCCGCTGGTCATCCTCAACGCGCTCGAGGGCAAGGCGCTGCCGGTTTACGGCAAGGGCGTGAATGTCCGCGACTGGCTCCACGTCGACGATCATGCCGCCGCGCTCGAGCTGGTGTTGACCAAGGGGCGGGTCGGCCAGAGCTACAATGTCGGTGGCCGCGCCGAGCGCACCAACCTTCAGGTGGTCGAGGCGATTTGCGACCTGCTCGACCAGCGCCGACCGCTCGCCGATGGGCAATCTCGCCGCTCGCTGATCACCTTCGTTGCCGACCGCCCCGGCCACGATCGCCGCTACGCCATCGACCCGGCCAAAATCGAGCGCGAGCTCGGCTGGCGCGCCGATCATAGTTTCGAGGTCGGCTTGGCCGAGACGATCGATTGGTTTCTTGCCAACGAAGCATGGTGGCGCCCGATCCGCGACGGACATTATAGCGGAGCGCGGCTCGGCCAGGGGGCATGAAAATCCTCGTCTCCGGTCGCCACGGCCAGCTTGCGCAGAGCCTTGCCGAGCGCGGCGGCGGCGACATCCTGCTCATCGGCCGCCCCGAGCTCGACCTCGCCATCCCCGGCTCGGCGCGAACCGCGATTGTCGCCGCCCGGCCCGATCTGGTGATCAACACCGCCGCTTTCACCGCGGTCGATCGTGCCGAAACCGAGGAAGCCCTGGCCCGGCGGATCAACGCTGACGGAACGGGGGAAGTCGCCGCGGCGGCGCGCGAGCTTGGCGTGCCCGTCATCCATATCTCGACCGATTACGTGTTTGATGGCCGCGCGACCGAGCCCTACGCCGAAACCGCCGCGACGGGCCCGATCAACGCCTATGGCCGCACCAAGCTGGCGGGCGAGGAAGCGGTTCGCGCTGCAAATCCAGACCACCTCATCCTGCGCACGTCGTGGCTGGTCAGCCCGTTTGGCAAGAATTTCGTCCGCACGATGGTCGATCTCGGCCAGCAGCGCGATTCGCTTTCTGTAGTCGCCGACCAGTTCGGCAACCCGACTTCGGCGCTCGACCTTGCCGATGCGATCCTCCTCGTCGCGCGCCGCTGGGCCGCAGGCGAGCGCACCGGCATGGGCGCAACCTATCACCTCGCGGGCAGCGGCGTCGCCAGCTGGTTCGACCTCGCCGTCGCGGTGCAGGAGGAGGCAGGCACCGCCGCGAAGATCACCGCGATCTCCACCGCCGACTGGCCCACCCCCGCTGCGCGCCCCGCATATTCGGCGCTCGACAGCACCAATTTCACCCGCGATTTCGGCCACGCAATGCCCGACTGGCGCGCCGCGCTCGGCCCGATCGTCGCGCGCCTGACCGCCTGACATGCGCCCTCCTACTGAAATCAAAATCGCCGCCTTCACCAAATATGACCGCGAGGCCGCCAGCACCCGTCAGCGCGTCCTGCAATATTTGCCGCATCTCGCTCGCGCCGGGATCGACGTCGAGGTCCATGCCTTGCTCGACGACGCTTACGTCCGCTCGCTCGCCTCGGGCGCCGCCGCCTCCAAAACTGCCATCGCCGCAGCCTATGCGCGTCGTTTGCGTCAGCTTCTCCGTCCCCAAGCCGCCGACCTCATCTGGGTCTATGCTGAGCTGTTCCCGTGGCTCCCCGCAGGCTTCGAGCGCCTCGCTTTCCGTTCGGGCAAGCCGATCGTCTACGATTTCGATGACGCCTTCTTTCATCCTTACGACAACCATCGAAACCCGCTCGTCCGCAGAGCGCTAGAGGACAAATTGGTGCCGTTGATCAAGGGCGCGGCGGCGGTCTGCGCCGGAAACGCCTATCTCAAGGGTTATGCCACGCGCGCCGGCGCCAACGCGATCGTCTTGCCGACCGTGGTCGACATCGACCAATATGTCCCGGCCAAGACCCGCCCTGACCGTCGGCTGACCATCGGCTGGATCGGTTCGCCCTCGACCTGGGGCTTTGTCCGCCCCTTGCTGCCCTTGCTCGCCGAGCTGTGCCACACCCACGGCGTCGCTTTCTCGGCGGTCGGGGCAGGGGCCGCCGCCGAGACCGACCGCTTCGCCGGATTGACGTTCTCGCCGTGGACCGAGGCCAGCGAGATCGCATCCGTCCAGGCGATGGACATTGGCATCATGCCGCTCCCCGACGAACCTTGGGCGCGGGGCAAATGTGGCTACAAATTGATTCAATATATGGCGTGCGGGCTGCCGGTGGTCGCCTCGCCGGTCGGGGTCAATTCGGACATCGTCGAAGTTGGTGTCAGCGGCTTTCTCGCCACCGACACCGAGCAATGGCGCACTGCCTTGACCCGGCTGATCGACAACCCCGCGCTGCGCGCCGCAATGGGCGAAGCGGGCAGGGCGCGCGCGGTCAAGGCTTACTCGCTCCAAACCCACGCCCCGAGACTCGTCGAAATAATGCGCGGCGCGGTCGGCGCTACAGGTCGAACAACGCCTTGAATTGAGCCGCAGAGCGTTTTGGCGAGAAACGCTCGTCGACCAATCTTCGTCCGGCGTCGCCCATTGCCCGCGCCTCGTCCGGATGATCGAGCAACCACATTATCCGCTCGGCCATCGCCGCCACATCGCCGACCGGCACCAGGAATCCGGTCACTTTATCGTCGATAATCTCCTCCGGCCCGCCACAGCGGGTGGCGATCACCGCCAGCCCGGCGGCGCTGGCGTCGAGGCAGGTGTTGGAAAAGCTCTCCGAGGCGGAGAAGTTGAGCGCGGCAAAGGC
>JBDSOV010000100.1:0-3306 GCA_039914575.1 Sphingomicrobium sp. | reverse complement strand
CGGGTTTGCAATTGCAGTCGCCGGGCCGATGGCTGCGCCGACCGCGACCGTGCTCATCAGGACCGCCGCAATGGCAGCGACGAGATTGCGCTGAAGGTTTGAACCAGACATTGTCATTCTCCCTTTTTGATCCGCCATCCAATCCGGCGGCTCATGCCAGCTACTATTCAAGAGCCGTGCCAATCCCGTATTTCCGCCAATTTCTACTCTCAACCATTGTTTAGCGGGGCGAGTTGGCGCGATTTCCCACCAGCAGTTGGGAAAGCTGACCAACTGTTCATGTCCGCGTCGACGGTCCAAGGAACCAAGCCCGCACTCGCGCGCTTGAGCGGGCAGGAAACGTGGAGAGAATGAGGATGTTGGGAAAGATTGCGGGTGCCTTCATCGGCAGTAAAGTCGCTGGCCGCCAATCGGGCGCCAAGGGCGCGCTGCTTGGCCTGGGCCTCGCCGCGATCGCGCGACGCGGGCTGGGGCCGCTCGGGCTGGCACTCGGCGCCGGTTGGGCGGCGAAGAAAGTCTACGATCGCCGCCAGTCGAAGCGCGCGCCGACCTTTCCGGCCGACGTCACGCCCGGGCAAATCGACTAGTTGCCGGTGTCGCCCCCGGCAGGCGCTTCGTAATAAGGCTCGACCACGCCCTTCAACTTGACCGTCATCGGATTGCCGAAGCGGTCGCGGCTGCGCCCAGCGGCAACGCGGATCCAGCCTTCGGACACGCTATATTCCTCGACATTGGTCTTCACGACGCCGTTGAAGCGGATCCCCACCCCGCGCTCGAGCACGTCACCGTTGAAGTGCGGACTGCGCGGATCGAGGCTGAGGTGATCGGGAAGCTCGGGGATGGCGGGTTTGTCGGTCATGGCCAGTGCCTTTGCCTTGGGCGGCCGCGTTCGTCAAACCTGCGCCTAATGTTGCCCCATGCGCCGCGCCGCACTAAGCGCCATCGACAATGACCAAGACTCCCCCCGACCGCGCCAATCGCCCCGAGCTTGCGTTGCATGTGCCCGAGCCCAAGTACCGGCCCGGCGACACGCCCGATTTCTCGTCGATTGCCGTCCCCGCCGCGGGCACCGCGCCGCGCCCCGATGTCGCGGCCAAGGCGGAAGAGACCTTCCCGTTGTGCACGCACCTCGTCCGCGTGCTCGATGACGAGGGCAAGGCAGTCGGCCCATGGGATCCCAAGCTCGATCCCGACACATTGCGCAAGATGCTGCGCGACATGAAGATGGTGCGGGTGTTCGACGATCGCATGTATCGCGCCCAGCGGCAGGGCAAGACCAGCTTCTACATGAAGTGCACCGGGGAAGAGGCGATTGCGGTCGCCGCTGCAACCGCGATGGACCCCGAGGACATGCACTTCCCGACCTATCGCCAACAAGGCCTGCTCGTCGCGCGCGGTTATCCGCTGGTGACGATGATGTGCCAGATTTACTCCAATGCGGGGGACCCGCTCCACGGTCGCCAGCTGCCGATCATGTATTCGGACAAGACCCACGGCTTCTTCTCGATCTCGGGCAATCTCGGCACCCAGTATCCGCAGGCGGTCGGCTGGGCGATGGCCAGCGCGATCAAGGGCGACAGCCGCATCGCGATGGGCTGGATCGGCGACGGCGCGACGGCGGAAGGCGACTTCCACTCGGCGCTGACCTTCGCCGCAGTCTATCAGGCCCCGGTGATCCTCGCCGTGGTCAACAACCAGTGGGCGATCTCCAGCTTCTCCGGCATCGCCGGGGCCGAGCAGGCGACCTTCGCCAGCCGCGCGGTCGGCTATGGCATTTCGGGCCTGCGCGTCGATGGCAATGATGCGCTGGCGGTCTACGCTGCGGTGCGCTGGGCGAGCGAACGGGCGCGGACCAACGGTGGCCCGACCCTGATCGAATTCTTTACCTACCGCGCTGAAGGTCATTCGACCTCCGACGACCCGACCGTCTATCGCCCCAAGGGCGAGCCCGATGCGTGGCCGCTGGGCGACCCGATCGCGCGGCTCAAGGCGCATCTGGTGGCGCTTGGCGAGTGGGACGAGGATCGCGACGCCGGCCTCGACAAGGAGCTCGACGCCACCGTCCGCGCGGCGCAGAAGGAGGCCGAAAAACAGGGCATCCTGCCGGGCCAGGGGTTCGACAATATCGGCTCGATGTTCGAGGACGTGTTCGCCGAATTGCCGTGGCACATCGCCGAGCAGCGCGATCAGGCGCTCGCCGAAGCGCGCGAGTTCCTCGGGCGGGACGTCAAATGACAAATCGCAACATGATCGAGGCGATCAACGACGCCCACCGCGTGATGATGGAGCGCGACCCCGACATAATCGTGTTCGGCGAGGATGTCGGATTCTTCGGCGGGGTATTTCGCGCCACCGCCGGGCTGCAGGAAAAATTCGGCAAGACCCGCTGCTTCGACGCGCCGATTTCGGAAGGCGGGATCATCGGCACCGCGGTCGGCATGGCCGCATATGGATTGAAACCGGTCGTCGAAATCCAGTTCGCCGATTACATCTATCCCGGCTACGACCAGATCGTCAGCGAAGTGGCGCGGATGCGCTATCGCACCGCCGGCGAATGGCCGATGCCGATGGTCATCCGCAGTCCTTATGGAGGCGGCATCTTCGGCGGTCAGACCCACAGCCAGAGCCCCGAGGCATTGTTCACCCACATCACCGGCATCAAGACCGTCATCCCGTCCAATCCGTACGACGCCAAGGGCCTGCTGATCGCGGCGATCGAGGATCCCGATCCGGTGCTCTTCTTCGAGCCCAAAAGGATCTACAACGGCCCGTTCGACGGACACCACGACAAGCCGGTCACACCGTGGTCCAAACACCCGTTGAGCGAAGTTCCCGACGGCCATTATACCGTGCCGCTGGGCAAGGCGAAGGTGGTACGCGAAGGCGAGGCTTTGACCATCCTGACCTATGGCACGATGGTCCATGTCTCGCTCGCCGCGGTCGAGGAAAATGGCATCGACGCCGAGGTGATCGACCTGCGCACTTTGATCCCGCTCGACATCGAGACGATCGAAGAAAGCGTCAAAAAGACCGGCCGCTGCCTGGTGGTCCAGGAAGCGACCAAAACCAGCGGTTTCGGCGCTGAACTCAGCGCGCTGGTCCAGGAGCGCTGCTTCTATCACCTCGAAGCCCCGGTCGAGCGGGTCGCGGGGTGGGACACGCCCTATCCCCACGCCTATGAATGGATCTATTTCCCCGGCCCGATCCGGATGAAAAACGCGCTGAAGAAAGTGATGGAGTCGTAATGGCTACCTACAAATTCAAGCTTCCCGACATTGGCGAAGGCATTGCCGAGGCCGAGATCGT
>JBDSOV010000015.1:0-3797 GCA_039914575.1 Sphingomicrobium sp. | reverse complement strand
TGGGCTATCTCGAGACATTGCTGGCCGAGCGCTTCGGGGCGCAGCACCCGGTCGCGGTGGCGACGATCATCACCGCCTCGCGCACCCCCATCACGCTCGATGATTTGACCAATGATTATGCGCGGCTTGAGGGCGAGCTTCGCCGCGGCGCGCCCGACGAGGGCCTGTGGCAAGGACTCAAGCGCGAGATGGCGTCAATCGTCGCGGTGCGGCGGGCGTCGGCGCCGTCGCCCAAGCCCGAGGCGCGCTACGAACGGGCGCTGGCGCGGCTCGAGCAGGGGCAGGTCGATGTCGCGCTGGCCGAAACGATGCGGCTGCCCGGCGCGAGCCGCGCCGGGTCGTGGGTCGCCAAGGCGCGGCGCTACGTCGCGGCGCATCGCGCGCTCGACGAGGTCGAAAGCTCGGCGCTGTTGGCCGGGGGGCGATAAACCAAATCGTTGATTCGGTTCGTCGCTTTTGCGACTCGGCTCATCGCGTGAAGCTTTCGTTCATCCGAAGAAGCGCAGCATCAGTGGAATGGTGTGATTTGGGGTTGGGGTCATGACGTCATTGTTTCGTCGGCTGTTGCTGGGGCTTGGGGTGATCGCTTGCGGGAGCGCAAGCGCGGCGCAGCGCGATCCGCTGGCGCCGTTGCCCGCCGCTGAGCCCATGCAGGCACAGCCGCAGCCGCAGATGCCGCCGCCGACCTTCGCCACCGGGGCCGCGCCATTCGCGCTTCGCGACGAGATCAATCGGCTCGGCCGCGGGTTCGACGGCAAGGCTGGAATATCGGTGGTCAGCATGCAGGGTGGCTGGGCGGTCGATTATGCGTCGACCAGCCTGTTCCCGCAGCAAAGCTGTTCCAAATTATGGGTCGCGATCACCACGCTCGACGCGGTCGACCGCGGCGCTGTGAGCCTGACCGATCGGGTGACAATGGGGCGCGACGATCTGACTTTGTTCCACCAGCCGATCGCCGCCAAGATCCGCGGCGGGGGCCACACCACCACGATCGGCGCCTTGCTGTTCACCGCGATCACCGAAAGCGACAATACCGCCAACGACAGCTTGATGCGCGCGATCGGCGGGCCGGCCGCGGTGCGCGATATGATCCAGCGCAAGGGGCTCGGCGCGGTGCGCTTCTTCGACGGCGAGCGCTCGCTCCAGTCAAGAATCGCGGGGCTGACGTGGAGCCAAAGCTATTCGATCGGCGATGCCTTTTACAAAGCGCGATCGGCGCTGCCGATGCCGATCCGGCGGGCGTCGTTCGAGCGCTACTTGTCCGACCCCTATGACGGCGCCGCGCCGCGATCGGTGGCATCGGCGTTGACGCGATTGAAGCGTGGCGAATTGCTGTCGCCAGCGTCGACCGCGCGATTGCTGAGCATCATGGGCCAGACCCGCACCGGCAAGGCGCGGGTGCGGGCGGCGCTGGCGACCGGCTGGCGGTGGAGTCACAAGACCGGCACCGGGCAGGTGCTCAATGGGCGGATCGGCGGGATCAACGACATCGGCCTGCTCACCGCGCCCGACGGGACAGTCTATGCGATGGCGCTTATGACCGTCCCCAACAAATCGAACGGTCAGGCACAGGGGCTGATGCAGGCGGTGACCAAGGCGGTGATCGCCGCCCACGTGGCGCGCCGCGCCGGATACTGAGATGCCGGCTCCTGGCATGACCGCGCCCGGCGAACGGCTGCGCGCCACGCCCGGAGTCCAGCGCGTGCCGACCCCGCGCCTTGATTTGTTCGTCGCCAAACACTTCCTCGACCCTGCCACCTGCGCCGCATTGATCGAGCGGATCGACGTGCGGCGGCGGCCAAGCACCATCGCCGACGATCTCGGCGACGCGGCGTTCCGAACCAGCGAGACGTGCGACCTCGACCGTCAGGATCCGCTGGTGGCGATGGTCGATGCGGCAATTTCGGCGCTGCTCGGGATCCCGCTCGACCGGGCCGAGCCGATCCAGGGCCAGCGTTATGCGCCGGGCCAGGAGTTCAAGCCGCACACCGACACGTTCGAGCCGGCCAAGGCCGATTATTATATGCATTGCGCCGACACCGGCAACCGCAGCTGGACCGCGATGATCTATTTGAACGAGCCCGAGGAGGGCGGCGCGACGCGGTTCAAGGTGATCGGCAAGACCATCCAGCCCGAGACCGGAAAATTGCTGGCGTGGGACAATCTGCTGCCCGACGGGCGCCCCAATCCGGCGACACTGCATCAGGGGATGAAGGTGCGGCGCGGGACCAAATATATCGTCACCAAATGGTTTCGCGAACGGCCGGTGAGCGGCTGAGCAAGGGCCGCGCGCGCAGCATAGCTAAAACCAACGATTGGAAATCTGGAGCGGGCGAAGGGATTCGAACCCTCGACCCCAACCTTGGCAAGGTTGTGCTCTACCCCTGAGCTACGCCCGCTCGATTTGGCGGACCGGCGTGGTGCCGGTCGGGTGGAGCGGGCGCTTAGCATCCGCTCCTGGGGTCGGCAAGCCGCATTTGGCGCCCTCGACAAGAGTCAGACGAAGCTTCATATCGGCCCGCCCAGCAGGATGGAGACGTGCAGAGTGGCGAGTCTTGGCATGAGCGAGGCCGAGCGCGACGCGATCGCCGGCTTCGAACGCGACATCATCACGCCGTCGATGACCGGCCTGGTGATCCTGCAATTCACCGCCACCTGGTGCGGGCCGTGCAAGCAATTGTCGCCGATCCTCGACAAGGTCGCGGCCGATTATGCCGCCCAGGGTGTGATCCTCAAGCGGATCGACGTCGACCAGGACAAGATCATCGCCGACCAGTTCCGCATCCAGTCGGTGCCGACGGTCTATGCCATGTTCCAAGGCCAGCCGGTGGCCGACCTCACCCAATATCGGACCGAGGCGCAGATCGCCAAAGCGATCGACCAATTGCTCACCCAATTGCCGGTCAAAGGCGAGGCTCAGGATTTGCAGGCCGAAATTCTGCCGCTGATCGCGATGGGCGAAAGCGTGCTGACCGAGGGCGACGCGACCCGCGCGGCGAGCATCTTTGCGCAGGTCCAGGCGATGGATCCGGGCAATCCCGAGGTGATCGGCGGGCTGGTCCGCGCGGTGATCGCCGAGGGCAAGCCCGACGAGGCGCGGATCCTGCTCGAGGCGCTCGACGCGGTAGCGGCCAAGCATCCGGCGATCGCCCGCGCGCGCGCCGCGCTGGAGCTAGCGAGCGCGCCGGTGGTTGACGTCAGCGGCGAGGAAGCGCGGATCGCCGCCAATCCCGACGACCATGACGCGCGCTTCGCCATCGCCAATGCGCGGCTCGCCGCAGGGGATCGCGACAGCGCGGCGGAGGAATTGCTGGAGATCATCGGCCGCGATCCGGCGTGGAACGAAGGAGCGGCCAAGGCGCGGCTACTGCAAATGCTCGAGGCGGCGGGGTTCGACGATCCGTGGGGGCGCGGCATCCGGCGGCGACTCTCCGCGTTATTGTTCACATGAGCAAGCTGACCCGCGTTCCATTGTTTCCGCTGAGCGGGGCGATCCTGTTCCCGCGGTCGCAATTGCCGCTGCACATTTTCGAGGAACGCTATCGCGCGATGGTCCAGGACGCGATGGCCGGGCCAGGGCGGATTGCGATGATCCAGCCCGCCGATGATAGCGACGCGCCCACGCTCTACCAGGTCGGCTGCGTCGGCGAATTGGTCGGAGTCGAGGAACTGGACGACGGGCGGTTCAACATCATGCTGCTCGGATCGCAGCGCTTCCGGCTGATCGCCGAGGCCGAGGGCGGCACGCCGTATCGCCAGGCCGATATCGACCTGGAGGCGTATGACGATGACGACCC
>JBDSOV010000011.1:0-5412 GCA_039914575.1 Sphingomicrobium sp. | reverse complement strand
GCCCGGCGAAGTCGAAATGCTGGTGGCAAGCACGCCCGAACAAACCGGCGGCCTGGCCCTGGCCAAGGGAATGAAACTGGCGGTCTATGGCCCGACGCCCGGTCCCCGTGCGCTCTATTTCGATCCGACGAGCGGTAAGGGCTGGTCGCCGCCGTCCGCGAGCGACTCCTTCTGGTGGGACGACAAGATCGCCAAACTGACGCGCGCGCCGGCGATGACCTGGTGGGTCAATGCGAAGCTGGGCGACGGAACATCGGGCTGGCTGCAGCTCAAGTCGGTGCCCGACCTGCGCAATTTCCCAATGTTCGATCATGTCGAGGCGATTCTGACGTGGGACATCGATCGGCTGCGCGACGATGAAACGCCCGGCTGCGCGGGGCTGCTCGAGATGAAGGAAAAATGAGGGGGTCAATGAGGGCGATCCGCCCCGACTAGGCGTGCGTCGAGACGCCTGATAGGTCGCCGCATATGTCCGCGTCGCTTCTCTTCATCTTGATGCTCGCCCCCAACCTCCCCGCCGAGGCGAGCCGCGAAGTTGCCGTTGGCGAATGCAAGCCGCTCGACCGCGACGAGATCATCGTCTGCGGCAGCCGCAGGCGCGACGAACGTTTCCGCCTGCCCGACCGCACCAACGCACCGTTCGACCCCGCCGGCGAGATGAAGAGCGTGATGAACGAGCGCGTCGGCTGGACGACGCAGGGCGATAGCGGCACCCAATCGTGCAGCGCGGTCGGGCCGGGCGGCTGGACCGGCTGCATGGTGAAAAGCTGGAAAGTCGAGCGCGACCAGACGCAATGGGGGAAGAACGTGCCCACCCGCCGCTGGTAACGCGTTCAGCGGCAGGCAACCCAAGCCCATCCAGGGCGTTGATCGAACATGATCAGGGAGTGCGCCGTGCGAGCGGTGCGAAACACATGAAAAATTTGACCATAATATTCGGCGCCATTGCTCTGGTCGCGACCATCCCCGCGCCCGCCCAGTTGCGTGGCGACGAGCCGTTGGCGGTGCCGACCGCGGTGCGGCAGGGGATCGACTTCGTCTATGTCGACCCGCAGATGTCGAGCGTCGCGCGCAAGCGGCAGCGGCCGCAGAACTGGCTGGCGCGAATGTTCAGCGGCGAAGGCGGCGGCGAGCGGCAGGGCGCGCCCAACCCGATGTTCATCGATCTCGCGCGGGGTCTTCAGCAATATCAGTCGAGTTGGGGCGCGCTCCCTCAGACCAAAATCCCCGCCGGCGCGGCGCTCAAGCGCGGTTCCACCGGCAAGCGCGTCGCGCAGCTGCGCACCCGCCTCGGGCTGGCGCCGGGCGGCGGTTATGACGAGCAATTGTTCCAGCGCGTCGCCGATTACCAGCGCGTCCACGGCCTGGGCCAGGGCGACGGCATTGCCGGCAAGGCGACGATCGCGTCGCTGAACCAGGGCGCGGCCTATTATTCGCGGCGCATCGCGATCAACATGGAACGCGCCTATCGCCTGCCCGCGGTACGTGCCTTCGGCCGCTATGTTGTGGTCGATTCCGGCGCCGCCGAAACCTATTTGTTCGACCGCGACCGGCGGGTCGATTCGATGCGGGTGATCGTCGGCTCGGCCAAGACCAAGACGCCGATGATGGCGGTGCTGATGCGCAACGCCAAGGCCAATCCCTATTGGCACGTGCCGCCCGAACTGGTGCGCAGCCTGACCGCGCAAAAGGTCAAGGAGCAGGGCCTCTCCTACTTCAACGATTTCCATTATGAAGTGCTGTCCGACTGGTCCGCCAACCGCCGCCCGATCGACCCAAAGTCGGTCAATTGGAAGGCGATCGCGTCAGGCAAACAGAAGCCAGTGATCATGGTCCGCCAGCAGCCGGGGCCGTGGAATTCGATGGGCGCGATGAAGTTCGAAATGCCCAACGATTTCGGGATCTACCTGCACGACACGCCCTTGAAGGAAAAGTTCGCCGGTGACCGCTGGATCAGCAACGGCTGCGTCCGGCTGGAGGATTACCGCCGCTTCGGATCGTGGGTGTTCGGTCGCATGCCCGAGCCGGGCTCGGTGCCCGAACAAATCATCCCGTTGCCGCGTCCGGTGCCGATCTACATGACCTATCTGACCGTATCGGCGGGCCGCGGCGGGGTGATGTTCCGCCCCGATCCTTACGGCTTCGACGCGCTGGCGATGCCGCAGATGTTCGGTGGCGCCAACAGGATCGCCTCGGCGACCTGACGGTTCGACGAACGTCGGCGTTCCATCGACCGGCTTGTCTTGCCGCCCCACGTCCTCGCGTCTAGCGTTTCAGGCGGATGACGAGGGGCTTTGGGCATGAAGACGGGGATCGGGTTGGCGCTGGCGTTGGTGGCTTCGGCGGGAATGGCGCAACAACCCGCGCCGCCGCCTGTCGGGGCGCCTGCGACTGCCAAAGTCGAGCCGCCAAAACCGGTTGAGACAGTCGTGGCGCAAAAGCGCACCACGCGCCTGTCGGGCAATTTCGGCGGGCAGCGGGTCAATTATGCCGCGACGATCGGCGAGACGATCATCAAGGCCGAGGACGGGACGCCCAAGGCGGCGATCATCACCACTGCTTATGTCAAGGAACCTCGGGATCCAGGGCGGCCAGTGACCTTCTTGTTCAACGGCGGGCCGGGGTCCGGGTCGGTGTGGTTGCAGATGGGGGCGTTCGGGCCGAAGCGGGTCGCGATCCCGTCCAACGGCACCGACGACGGCGCACCGCCCTACCCGATCCTCGACAATCCGGATTCGCTGCTCGACGTTACCGATCTGGTGTTCATCGACCCGCCCGGGACCGGTTTCTCGCGGCTGCTGGGCAAGACCGAGGGCAAGGAGTTTTACGGGGTGACCGCCGACGCCAAGGCGGTGGCCGAGGTGATTCGTCGCTGGCTGAACGACAATGGTCGTTGGAACAGCCCCAAATATCTCGGCGGCGAAAGTTATGGCACGTCGCGCTCGGCGGCGGTGGTCAACCAGCTCGCCAACGCGACCTATAACGATGTCGCCTTGAACGGGGTGATCCTGATCTCGACCATCCTCGATTTCGGCGCCGGAGCCGACCGCGCGGGCAATGAATTGAGCTTCATCACCAATCTGCCGTCGATGGCCGCCGCGGCGCATTATCATGGCAAGGCAACATCACCCTCGCTTGAGCAATTCGTCGACGAAGCAAGGGCATGGGCAATTGGGCCATATGCGACGGCGCTGCTTAAGGGCCAGAAATTGCCGGCCGAGGAACGCGCCGTGGTACGTCGCCAGTTGGCGCGGTTCACCGGGCTTTCCGAAGCCTATCTCGATCAGGCCGATTTGCGCGTGTCGCCCGACCGTTTCTACAAGCAATTGCTGCGCGACCGGGGCCTTAGCATCGGCCGGCTCGACGCGCGTTATACCGGCAAGGATTATGACAGCGCGGGCGAGAATTATGACAATGACCCGAGCTTCTACGGGATCGACGCAGGCTATACTGCGGCGATCAA
Organism: Sphingomicrobium sp.; assembly: GCA_039914575.1. Taxonomy (GTDB): domain Bacteria; phylum Pseudomonadota; class Alphaproteobacteria; order Sphingomonadales; family Sphingomonadaceae; genus Sphingomicrobium. The sequence continues at coordinate 1,949 of JBDSOV010000011.1, read as the reverse complement.
CACCTGGTCGCGCGGCACCTTGGGGTTCGTCACCGATCGCGAATATCAGTCGATCGGCAATCTCGGCCGCGACTGGGACTGGCGGATCGACGGCGGGCGCGACCAGAATGCCTATCTCAACCTGACCCCCTATCTCGGCACGGCGTTGCGCGAGAATTCGGGGCTCAAGATCTTCGTCGGGCAGGGCTATTATGATTTCGCCACGCCGTTTTTTGCCGCCGAATATGCGCTGTCACGCAGCGGCATTCCGCAGGACCGAGTCGAGTTTCATTATTATCAGTCGGGCCACATGATGTACGTGCGCGATCAGGATCGGTCGAAGCTGACCGCGGACGTGCGCGGCTTCATCAAGCGGCGTTAGTCTAGCGAAGCACGCCTTTTATCCGCATCGTGCGGGCATAGACGAACAAGCCAATCGCAATGGCGATGATGACGTAGGGCATGACCGAATTCACCCCCATCGAGAGCTCGGGGATGCCAGACGGCTTGGCAAGCTGGTAGCCGATTCCGACGATCGCGCCGCCCAGGGAGGCGAGCAACACCGGCACAGCCCAGCGATGCCGCATCAGCAACAGGATTGACCCGGCAAGCCCTCCCCACACACCGAGGCCCCAGCCAGCCGCCGCCCAGATCGGGAAGGCGTCGACGTACGCCATGATGGCCTCACCGTCGTTGGTATGCATCATCGATTCGATGTAGGCCGCGCCGCGCGTGCGGGTCATGAAATAGTCGAAACAGCCGAAACCGTTCCACAAGGTCGCAAGTCCGCCGACGATCCACAGATGAACCGGCGTCTTGCTGCTAACATTTTCCATATGCCCCTCCTCCGCCCGGCCAATTGTTGACAATGCAAGCTGGCCGGGCCGGAGGGAGGGAATTCCTTTCCGCCCCGCCTGTCAAGAAGGGGCCGGAACGGTCAGTGCGTCAGAATGACGCCTTCAGCCCGAGGTGGCCCGAGGTTTCGTTGCCCTGGTCCTTGCCCGCAGTCATCGAGATTCCGGCATCGAGATGCACGCCGGTGAAGATACGTGCAGTGGCGCCGACAGTGCCGCGGCCATAGGCTTTCTTCGAGACATTCTCGAAGTCGAAGCGGTTGACGATGATCGGCGAGCTGGTCTGCGCGAAACTGACCGAGCGATTGCTGCCCGACAATTCCTTTTCGAGCACCAACGCGGCGTATGGACGAAGCTGGACTCCGCCGCCGGCAAAGTCGCCGCGAAGCTCGGCGCCGATGCTTCCACGCAGCGATTTGTAGCGGGTCGAGCCGATGTTGAGGGTCAGCGCCGGATCGCCCTGTTCGGTATAGCCATCGACCCGGACGCGGGCATAATCGAGGCCGGCGATCGGGCCGAGGCGGGCCGCGCCAATGTTCATCAGATAGCCGGCCTTGGCGCCCGCGATCCAGTGATTGCCGTCGGGCGAGGCCGACATGCCCTCGACCACGCCGCGGCGGTCGATGTCATGATTGTCCCAGCCATAGCCGAGATAGCCCTGGACGAAGCCGCCGCCGAGCCCGAAGCCGGCATAAGCGCCGAGCTGGATCGACTCCGATTTCACGTCGGCCGCGCCGGTCCCGAAATTGCTCTTCGGCTTGCTGTAATTGGCGGCGAGACCGACCACGCCGCTGCCGAAGCCGTAATCGGCGCCGACGGTGATGCCAACGGTGTCGCTGTCGAACGGCTGGTTGCCGCGGCTGCCGTTGATCGTCCGCGAATATGCGTCGCCGACGATGTAGGCGTGGGCGCCTTCGGGCATGTCGCCGTCACGCGGGGCGGACAGGTCGAGGCGGCTGGTGAGGGTGCGGCCGAATTGCTGTCCAACATTCATGCTGGCCTCGCTCGGCGCCTGCAGCGTCAGCGGTGCGGTCAGCTGGGCGGCGACATATTTGGCGACGATGGCGAACCCAGTCGAGGTCAAATGCAGTCCATCGCCGTAAAACAGATAGCCCG
>JBDSOV010000269.1:0-6236 GCA_039914575.1 Sphingomicrobium sp. | reverse complement strand
TTGCTCGGCGTGGTCGCGGAGGCGCCCTGCTGCGCATAAGCTGCGCCCGCCAGCCCGGCCAGCATGGCAGTCCCGATAGCAAACCATATCACTGCGCGTTTCATGGACTTCACTCCTTGAGCCGCCTTCCTACCAAGTAACAGGTGAACCAGCGATGAAAAATCGCACGGTAAGCCGTTCATGTGGTGCGGCGAGGCGACGAGCTGCAAAGTCTGCTTTGGGTGGGTGTCGGCCACAACGTTGGCATGTCACCGCGAAACTGCTTCGCGAGCCGCTAGCTTAGCGGGGTAAGTTGGCGTGAACGCCCCTTGCCACCCTGTGGGGACATAACTCGTCAGAATTGGCGGATTGCTTCTACCAACTACGGTCTTCTCGTCATATTTGACGAGAAATTGTTCCAACATATATAGCTGATACGACTTTTCGTCACTATTGACGAGTTAGTATTGCAATAAACCTATAATTCGCCATATATGGCGAGATATGAAAATCGAACCAACGATGCCCGAGACAAACATGCTGACGGAACTCGGCGAGCGTACCCAGCAATATCGTGTCGGTATGAACCTGACCCAAGCCGAGCTCGCCAAGGACGCCGGCGTATCGCAGCGCACGGTCGAGCGGCTTGAAGCCGGCAGCTCGGTTCAGCTCGACAAGCTGGTACGCATAATTCGCGCACTTCGGCTGTCCGCCAATCTCGACCAGCTGATTCCCGAGGCGAGCATTCGCCCAATCCAGCTGGCGGGCTCCAAATCCGAGATCCGTCAACGCTCCTACAAGCGACGCAGCGGGACCGCCAAGGAGCAAGGCTGGGTCTGGGCTGACAAGAAGTGACAACCTCCGAAGTCTGGCTGTGGGGCACGCGCATTGGCGCGGTCACGCTACCCGCGGGCGAGCGGTTCGCTAGCTTCGAATATGATCCCGACTTCCAGCGTAGCGGAATCGAGCTCGCGCCGCTGATGATGCCCCTGGGCAGGCAGGTCCATCGCTTCCCGGCGCTGACGCCCGAGAGTTTCCATGGGCTGCCGGGGTTGCTCGCCGACGCGCTTCCCGACAAATATGGCACCGCGCTGATCGACGCCTGGCTCGCGACCCAAGGGCGCAACGGTGCCGACTTCAATGCCGTGGAGCGACTGTGTTACACCGGCACGCGCGGCATGGGCGCGCTTGAGTTCGCGCCCGCGCAAGGGCCTGCATCGACGACCACTGAGAGGATCGAAATCGAGGAGCTGATCAAGCTAGCTTCCGAAGTTCTCGTCCACCGCTCCGAGCTCAAGGCGACCTTCGCCGGAACCGACAAGGCCGCAGCGCTGCGCGAAATCCTGCGCGTCGGCACCTCGGCGGGCGGCGCGCGGGCCAAGGCGATCATCGCCTGGAATCCCGAGACCAACGAAGTGCGATCGGGTCAGGTTTCCGCCCCGGCCGGTTTCGAATATTGGCTGATGAAGTTCGACGGGGTCGACAATAACAAGGACCGCGACCTCGCCGACCCCCTGGGCTACAGCGCGATCGAATATGCCTATTCGGTAATGGCCGCCAAAGCGGACCTCGAAATGTCCGAGTGTCGGCTGTTCGATGAAGGCCCTCGCCGCCATTTCATGACCCGGCGCTTCGACCGGCTCGCCGACGGCGACAAGCTCCACATGCAATCGCTGGCCGCGCTATCGCACCTCGACTTCAATCAGCCGCGCGCCAACGCCTATGAGCAGGCCTTTACCGCGATCCGCGCGCTGGGACTTGGCCAGGACTCACTCACCCAGCAGTTCCGCCGGGCGGTGTTCAACATCGTCGCCCGAAATCAGGACGACCATGTCAAGAACATTGCCTTCCTGATGGACCGCGCCGGTCAATGGCGGCTCGCGCCGACTTTCGACGTTTCCTGGGCGTACAATCCGGCCGGCGCTTGGACCAATCATCACCAGATGTCGCTGGGGGGGAAGCGGGACGACTTCACGCTCGACGATCTCGAGGCCGGCGGCAAGGTGGCTGGACTGACCAAACCCGCAGTAAAACGAATAGTCCGCGAAGTGACCGATGCCGTGTCGCATTGGCGTCATTTCGCTAAAGAGGCCGGCGTGCGTCCCGAATTCGTCGACGATATCGAGAAAACCCTGCGGCTCGACATCAGCTAGTGGATTGCTCCGTCCCTGTGCTCTTCGCAATGACGACGAAAGACTGGACGGGCGCGCGAACCGCCTCAGGCGACGTCGGCGAGCTCGGCGTCGAGCTGGGTGCAGGCGTAACTGTTGCGGATTTCGGCATTATAAAAGCGGCCCTTGGAGGCCGCCTCGGCGAAGCGGTGGGCGACGTGGGCGGGGACGTTGGCATAACGATAATGCCGACCGCTGCCGAACATCAGGTCGAGCTGACGCCGGTTTGGCAGATACCATGCACCACGGATCGCTGGATGGGTCATGCGGGGGTAACGCACGAATCGCGATTTGGATTCATCCCCGCCCGAAGCGATCATTTCATGGCATCAGCGGCGGTCCGGGTTGACGTTGACCATCGGCTTGCCGGGCTGGAACTGGACCCCGCTTTGCGCCGCGCGCACCGCGTCGGTGGCGGCTTGGTCCTGCTCCATCTGTTTGATGTCCTGCTTGATGTCGCGTTCCATCTTGAGCGCGCCGGCGACCGCGGTGCCGTAACTGCCGTCGGCCTGGCGCGCGTCGGACGGCCAGCCCGAGGCGGTCGAGCCCTGGGCCAAATGCGCATCATAGGGGCGCTTGTCGAGCGTCGCGTCGATATGTTCGATCAGCGCCTTGCGGTTCATCGCCGAGACCATCCCCGCGGCCGCGCCGTCGCTCGCCCCGCCGCCGCCGCAATAAGCCGTTAGCCGGCTGTGGCCGGTGCCCTCGGGGGTGATGCTCGCCTCGCAATGCACTGCGGCGTGGGATCCGCTGGCGTTCCAGTAGACCAATGAATCACCATTGCCGCTGACGCTCGTTTCCAGCCGCCCGAACACGCCCGTCCCGCCTGGCTTGACCGGGGCCGAGCGCAGTGCCTGGTAGACGTCCGCTGGCGCCATCGCATAGACATTGGCGTCGCCGCGGCCGAACCACGCATAGCCGAGCACCCCGAGGAATGCCCCGGCCAACAACAGATATTTCATCACAACCCCCAACGCACTTCTAATGGAAGCCGGACTGTAATCGAGAGGCGTTAAAAATCACCTGCGGCACGCGGTGCATCCTTCGGGCGGGATGGCGCGTTGCCGCATCGGACACTTCAGCAAGGAGAAGAATATGACCGACCTCAGCCAGATCCGCGAACATATGGAAGTGATCGGCGCCGACGGGGTTCATGTCGGCACGGTCGACACGGTCGAAGGCGACCGCATCAAGTTGACCAAGTCCGACAGCGGTGAAGGCGCCCATGAAGGGCATCATCATTTCATCTCGCAAGGCCTGGTCGCGACGATCGAGGGCGATCAGGTACGGCTGTCAGCCAATGCCGATGTCGCGGTGACCTTTGAGGAAGAAGAAGCGGGCAGCTAGGCGCAGTCGGCCATCGACGAGCCGTTCGCCCGGCGTTAGGTCGGGCGAACGGACGGAGACGGCGATGAAACAGTTGAAGCGCAAGCAATATGACAAGCTGATCGAGCCGATGCAGGCCGAGCTGGTGGCGATGGCGCGCTGGGCGGCGGCCACCGGACAGCGGATCTGCATCCTGTTCGAGGGGCGCGACACCGCCGGCAAGGGCGGGGCGATCCGCGCCGTGTCGGACAAATTGAATCCACGCCAGTGCAAGATCGTGGCGTTGTCCAAGCCGAGCGATGTCGAGAAGGGCCAATGGTATTTCCAGCGTTATGCCGGCCATCTGCCGGGCAAGGGCGAGATTACCTTGTTCGACCGCAGCTGGTATAATCGCGCCGGGGTCGAGAAAGTGATGGGCTTCGCCGACGATTCGCAGGTGGCGGATTTCCTCAAGGCCGCGCCCCTGTTCGAGCAACAATTGGTCAATGACGGCTTCCTGCTGTTCAAATATTGGCTGACCAGCGACCAGGCATGCCAGGAAGAGCGCTTCGCCGAGCGGCTAGCGGATCCGCTCAAGCGGTGGAAGCTGTCACCGATCGACCAGGCGGCGCGCGCCAAATATGCCGATTATACCGCCGCGCGCGAGGCAATGCTGAAAGCCACCAACACCAAATGGGCGCCGTGGACCCTGGTCAATTTCAACGATCAGAAGCGCGGGCGGCTGACCTTGGTGCGCAACCTCCTCCATCGCCTGCCCAACACGACGATTCCGGCGGACAAGATTGACTGGCCGCCGCTCGGCCATGACCCGATCGAGGAGAGCTTCGGGGCGGTCAAGCCGGTGGCCGACTTCCCCCTTAAGCGCGACTCAAAGCGCGACCGGAAGAAGGACGATTAAGCGCCAGGCGCTTCGCCGCGACTGGGCGGCGCCGCGGCGCAAGCGCCGGTTCGCCGGCGAGTTTGCCGGAGCTGGGGCGCGGCCGCTTATATTATTCGCGATCCTTGCCGGATTATGGCCGACGCTCGATCCGGCGCTGATCGAGCCGCCCGCCTTCCTGTCCGCTTCGCCCGAGCGGATCGCGGCGCGCTTTACGCGCTGCGGGCCGGGGCGGGGGCAGGCGTGTGTGGTCGACGGCGACACCTTCAAGCTGGGCCAGCGCAAGATCCGCATCGTCGGGATCGACGCGCCCGAAACCCACCCGGCGAATTGCCCGGACGAGGCACGGCTGGGCGAGGCGGCGACCGCCGAGCTGATGCGGTTGCTCAACCAAGGGCCGTTCGAAATGACCGGGCGGATCGACGACATGCGCGACCGCTATGGCCGCGATCTGCGAGTCATCACCCGTAAGAAGCCCGACGGGACGAGCCAGTCGATTGCCGAGGACATGCGGACCAGCGGGCTGGCGCACCGCTATCTCGGGCGAAAGTCGAGCTGGTGCTGAGCTCTATCATGATCCATGTTAAGAGGCGTTAATCGAAACGAGGGGCAAGGCGATGGTGGAGACGGTGCAGGGACGGGTCGAGGCGACGGTGCCGAAGCGGGTCAAATGGGGCTATGCTTATTATCCGATGCTGGTGATTCACACCGCGAGCGGACCGCGTGAATTCGCCAAGATCAGCGCCGCGGGCAAGGTCCGCGAAGTGATCGAACATGGCGGCGAGGGGACATTCTATCTGTCCAAACATACCCAGATGCTGGGCATTCACGGGGTCAAGCTGGCCGACGAGTCCAAATATTATGCCCATTTCAACAATATGGAATGGATGTTCCTGCTTGGCGCAGTTGTTGCGGTCTTGGGGATCGTGGCGCGGCTGGCGGGAGTCGAGGGCTTCCCGCTCACCCCGATTGTCATCGGAACGATCTTTGCGGTATTCTATCCAGTCATCCGCAACGGCCGGCTGCAGGCGAAGCGGGCATTCGATGCGGTGTAAAGCGACGGCGCTTTCAGCTGAGCGACCCCGGTTCGCGGGCACCGGATTCTAGACCCTGGTCGATGCTGATCTCGAACGCCCGCCACAGTGGCGCGCGCGTCATCAGCCACAGGAAACCGATCCCCGTTACCGCAAGATAGCCCATCACCATCATCGTACTGCCCTCCAGGCCGTGTTCGACCGAGACGACACATAGCCGCCAAGCGAGGGGGCGGTGTGACACGGCGGTGACGATCCGGTTGCAGCGCTGGCGAGGCTCAGCGGGCCCGGCGTGGCTCGCAGGCGATTCCGTCGCCATCGCCGTCCATGCCGATCCGATATCCCGGCTGGCCGGCGTAGAGCGGCGCCTTGCCGATGCGGCGGACCTCATCGCAGCCGGCATAAGTGACGCTTCTCTCGACCGCGTTGGACGCCGCGGCCTGTTCGGTCGGGTGCTGCGGTTCCCCGCCGATCGTCACCGTCCGCGGGTTGGAATCGAGCGCGACAGCAGCAGCGGTGCCGACCAGTCCTACAGTGATCAAGATGTCCTTCGCGCTCATCATCCCAAGATCGCGGTACAGGGTTGAGAAAAAGTGAACGGTAGGTCCGTTTGGAACGGGGGCTTTAACCGGATGGTGACCGCGCCGCCCGTATGAGCGCGCGATGACCAAGCATTTTCGGCCAGACACGGTGGTGCATGGGCGATTCGGCGGGCGCGGCAGGCGACGCTGGATCGATCCGCGCGACTATCGCCAGCGCCGCGCCGGGCGCCAGTCGGCCACCACAATCGCGATGGTGATCGCGGCGGCGATTGGCGTTGGGTTGATGGCCGGGGTTGGCGGTATTGAG
>JBDSOV010000199.1:0-3096 GCA_039914575.1 Sphingomicrobium sp. | reverse complement strand
CGTCCGGCCGAGGCGCTTCTGGCGGCCGAACTGGCGCTGGCCAAGGCGGGCGGGCGCGCCGATCGTCTGCGACTGGCCTTTGCCGACGGCTTTCGCGCCGCGGGTGACCAAGCCAATGCGCTCAAATTGCTCGAGGGCGACGGGCTGACCCTGGCCGAAGCGCGCACTCGAATAGCCGCCAACAAGTCCCTTGGTCAGGCGGTCGACACGCCGGCCAAAGCCTATGCCGAACTGCTCCTCGGGTTGGCGTTGGCGCTCAACAAGATGCCGGACAAGTCGCTGCCGATCAGTCTTGCCCAGATCGCGCGTTATTCCAGCCCGGACAATCGGGCGGGGACCTTGCTGCTCGCCTTGCTGCTCGATGCCGGGGACCGCGACGGCGACGCGCTGGCCATGTTGCGCACGATTCCGGCGGGCCAGCCGTTCGCCGCGCAGGCCCAGGATGCCGAGGTTCGGATCCTGAGCGGGATGGGGAGCAGCAACGAGGCGCTGGCCCGTGCCCGCGCCTTCGTCGCCGCGACCCCCAATGCCGATTCATATTCGCGGCTCGGCGCGGCGTTGATCGAGCGCGAGCTATATGCCGAGGCGGCCGAGGCCTATGCCCGAGCGATCGCCGTGTCGGCGAGTGGCACCGGGTCGGATGAGGCATGGGCGTTGCATTTGTTCCGCGCCAGCGCGCTCGAATCGGCCAATCGCTGGGACGAGGCCAAGCAGGACATGGCGGCGGCGATGAGCCTGTCGCCCGACAATCCTTTGCTGCTCAATTTCCTCGGTTACGGGCAGCTCGAACGCGGCGAAAATCTCGAGCATGCCGAGGCGATGGTGCGCAAGGCCAGCGCGCTCCGCCCCGACGATGCCTCGATCACCGATTCATTGGGCTGGGCGCAGTTCAAACGGGGCCGCACCGACGAGGCGATCGCCACGCTGCAACGCGCCGTCGAGGGCGATCCGGCGCAGGCCGAAATCCACGAGCATCTTGGCGACGCGCTTTACACTGCCGGTCGCCGGATCGAGGCGCGCTTCGCTTGGCGCGCGGCGCTGGTGACGGCTGAGGACAAAGCCAAGAAACGGCTCGATGCCAAGCTTGCCATTGGCCTGACTCCCGCCAACGCGTCGCCCTAGATGATGATCAGCGAGCCGGCCCCGGCCAAGCTCAACCTGGCGCTTCACGTCCGCGGCAAATTGCCCGACGGACGCCATTCTATCGAGACGATGTTTGTGTTCTGCACTGACGGTGACGTGGTGGCGGGCGAGGCGGCGGACGACGTCACGCTGGAGGTGGTCGGCCCCTTTGCCGCGGCATTGCAAGGCGACAATCTTGTCCTGGCGGCGGCTCATGCCCTGCGCGATGAGGCGAGGGTCGATCGCGGCGTGGCGCTGCGGCTCACCAAATATTTGCCCGTCGCTGCGGGGATTGGCGGTGGGTCGGCCGATGCCGCCGCCGCACTCCGCCTACTCACCCGGCTGTGGTCGATCGACCCGGCTCATGCGAGCGCGGTCGCGCCAACGCTCGGCGCCGACGTTCCTGCCTGCCTACTCAGCCTGACCGCGCGCGGCGAAGGGGCAGGGGACAGGCTCGACTTGGTCACCGATCCCGCCATCGCCGCAACCCCGGTGCTGCTGGTCAATCCGCTCCTGCCGCTCTCGACCGGCGCGGTGTTCGGCCGCTGGGACGGGATCGATCATGGCCCGCTTGGCGACTGGCGGGCAGGGCGCAACGACCTCGAAGCCCCCGCCCGCAGCCTCGTCCCCGCGATCGGCGACATGCTCGATTGGCTCGGACAGCAGCGCGGTTCGACCTTCACCCGCATGTCGGGCAGCGGCGCGACCTGTTTCGCGCTGTTCGCCGACGAAGCCGCGCGGGATGCCGCCGCCGTGGCCTGTCCCGACCAATGGTGGCATCTGGCCAGCTTCCTGCGCTAAAGGCGCGTCATGCCTCGTCTTATCCTTACCGCCGCCGGGATGCGTGCCGCCGAACAGGGGCATGACGTCGCGACACTGATGGAGCGCGCCGGCGCGGCCCTGGCCGAGGCGGCGTGGCTTTATGCCGGGCCGATCGAGACATTGATCCTGATTGGCCCGGGCAACAATGGCGGTGACGGCCGCGTCGCCGCGCGCCACCTCGAGGCACGCGGAATGACCGTCCGAACCGCGACGATCGACACCATCGCCGACGCCGAGCCAGCCCCGATGCTGATTGATTGTCTGTTCGGGACAGGTCTCAGCAGGCCGCTAGAAGATGCTGTTTCCAAAAAACTTCTTGCTCTTGTCGAAGCGGCGCAAGTCGCCATCGCCTGCGACCTGCCGAGCGGCGTCTCGAGCGAAGACGGCGCGCTCTTGTCGCCCGTCGGCAGTTACGATTTGACCGTCACTTTCGGCGCCCTCAAGCCGGCGCATCATATGATACCCGCAGTGTGGCTCGAAGGCCGCATCGTCCTCGCTGACATCGGCCTCGACGTCATTTCGGACTGGCACGAGATCGCCAAACCAATCCTCCCTCCGCTCGATCCGGCAGGCAATAAATTCACCCGCGGCATGGTCCATTGCTTGGCTGGACAAATGCCCGGCGCAATCGCGCTCGCCGCCAGCGCCGCCGCGCGGGCCGGGGCGGGCTATGTCCGGGTCTCGACCTCGCGCAGTATCGACGGCCTGCCCTCGGCGGTGGTCCAGACCGACACGGCCGAGATCAATGACCCCCGCGTTGGAGCGATCCTCGTCGGCCCCGGCCTCGGCGACATTCCGCCGGTCCTGACCCTCGCACTGACGGTGCCCAAGCCGGTGATCATCGACGCCGACGCCATAGCTTTGGTCGGCGAGCCCGGGCGCCTCAAGGGCCATGACGCGATCCTCACGCCGCACGAAGGCGAATTCTTCAAATTGTTCGGCGATCTTCCGGGCTCCAGGGCCGACCGCGCGCTCGAGGCCGCCCGCCGCTCGGGCGCGGTGGTGGTCTACAAGGGCCCCGACAATTTGGTCGCTTCGCCTGACGGTCGCCTCGGCTTAGCGCCGCCCGCGCCCGCGTGGCTGGCCAGCGCCGGCACCGGCGATGTCCTCGCGGGGATCATCGCCGCTTTCCGCGCACGAAATATGCCCTCG
>JBDSOV010000182.1:0-7526 GCA_039914575.1 Sphingomicrobium sp. | reverse complement strand
GGCCGCGAGGAGGAATTATACCGCCTCGCCACCGACCTGCTCATCCAGCTTCACGGCCACCCGCCGATGCCCGGCCTGCTGCCGCATGGATTGGATCAGTGGCTCGACGAGCTGATGCTGCTGCCCGAATGGTATGCTCCGGCGTTGGGATTTGAGGTTGACCGCGACAGTTATCGCGCGGCGTGGATCGCAGTGCTCGCACCGGTCGCCGCCGACGGGCTTGGGCCGGTCACCGTATTGCGCGATTATCATGCCGAAAATGTCATGCTCGTCGCCGGGCGCGAGGGCGTCGCGCACCTCGGCCTGCTCGATTTCCAGGATGCGCTGGCGGGGCACCCGGCCTATGATCTCGCCTCGGTGCTCGAAGATGCCCGCCGCGATGTCCCACCAACGCTCGAACGCGCGATGATCGATCGCTATCGTGCCGCGACCGGTGGTGGCGCAGCCTTCGAGCAAGCCTATTGGGCGCTCGCCGCACAGCGGAACACCCGCATTCTCGGGGTGTTCGTCCGGCTGTGGAAGCGCGACGGCAAGCCGCATTATCGTGCCTTCCAGCCGCGCATGTGGGGCCTGCTCGAACGCGACCTCGCTCAGCCCGGCCTCGATCCGGTTCGCGCCTGGTTCGACGCCAATGTCCCGCCCGCAATGCGCGCCGCCGCCTGGGCCGATGCCATATGAAAGCCCGCCGTTCGCTCCGCCTCCGCCCGGAAATTACCGCCGCGGTCCCCGATACGGCCATGGTCATGGCTGCCGGACTGGGCAAGCGCATGCGCCCGCTCACGGACAGCCGGCCGAAACCACTTGTCGAGCTCGCCGGCAAGCCGTTGATCGACCACGTGCTCGACCGGCTGCGCGCCGCAGGCGTCGGCAAACTGGTGGTCAACGTTCATTATCTCGCCGACTCGCTCGAAGCCCATCTCGCGACCAAGGCCGAGGACTTCGCCATCACCATTTCCGATGAACGCAAATTGCTGCTCGAAACCGGTGGCGGCCTCGTCCAGGCGGCACCGATGATCGGCTGCGATCCGTTTTTCGTCGTCAACAGCGACAATTTCTGGATCGACGGCCCTGCCGACGGGCTTCGATTGCTCGCTAGCGGGTGGCACGATGACAAGATGGACGCGTTGTTGCTGCTGGTGCCGCAGGCGCGCGCGGGCAATCATCGCGGGCAGGGTGATTTTCGGATGGATCGCTTCGGTCGGCTCAGCCGCCGCGCGCGGTCGCGGGTCGCGCCCTACGTCTTCACCGGCATCCAGATCATCTCCAAGCGCCTGCTCGACGGCGCGCCCGAGGGAGCCTTCTCGACCAACATCTTGTGGGATCGGGCAATCGAGGCGGGGCGCGCCTACGGGCTGGTTCACCAAGGGCTGTGGTTCGATGTCGGCACCCCGCGCTCGATCCGCGATACCGAGGTGGCCCTCGCCAATGAATGACGGCGGCGCACGACCGACTGTTTTTACCATCCCGGCGCACCGCAGCTTCGCCGATTCTCTGGCTGCGGGACTCATCAAGCAGCACGGTCGCGATCCGATGGCGCTGGCCGGGGGGCGAATCCTGCTGCCCAACAATCGCGCAGTGCGTAGTCTGACCGAGGCGTTTGTGCGGGCCAGCGGCAGCGGCCTGGTATTGCCGCGCCTGATCGCGATTGGCGATCCGGAGCTCGACGATAGGATCGGCGGTGCGCTCGACCCTGCCGGGGCCGACAATATAGTGCCACGTGCGATCGATCCGCTGGCGCGCCAACTCGCGCTGGCCGGGATCGTCCGCCGCGGCGGAGAGGGGGCGGCCGAAGCGATGCGCCTCGCCGCCGATTTGGCACGGACGCTCGATGCGCTGACGATCGAGGGGGTGTCGGCGTCGAAGCTGGCCGAAGCCGCTGCCGAAGCGCCCGAACTCGCCGGCCATTGGCAAGTGTCGCTCGACCGGCTGCAGGCAATTATCCACGCTTGGCCGTTGGAGCTCGAGCGGCGCGGGGTGATCGATCTCACCGACCGGCGCAGTCACCTGCTTCATGCTGCCGCAGAGCGCTGGTCGGCCACGCCGCCGCCGGGCTTTACAATCGCCGCTGGGATCACCACCGCCGCGCCCGCTGTCGCCGCCTTGCTTCGCAGCATTGCGCGAATGGCGGACGGTGCGGTGGTGCTTCCCGCGCTGGCGATGGCCGAGGTGATAAACGACGAGGAATGGGATGCGCTCGGCCCCGACGACGACGGGCGCGGCGAAGAAAGTCATCCGCAATATCATCTGAGATTGCTGCTCGACCGCATTGGGGTTGCGCGCGGCGAGGTGGCGGTGTGGCGCGGCGGTGGCCGGGCGGCATCGCCGGCGGTGCGCGGCCGGGCGGTCGCCAACGCTATGACCGCCGCCGACTTCAGCGACAAATGGAGCCGGCTGCCGCCGCGCGAACGGCGCTTGTCCGGAATCCGCGCCGCCGAACTGGCCGACTCGGCGAGCGAGGCGATGGCCATCGCCATCGCACTGCGCCAATCGGTCGAGACGGAAGGCCAGACGGCGGCGCTGGTGACTCCCGATCGAATGCTCGCCGCGCGGGTGTCAGCGCTGCTCGGTCGCTGGGGGATTGAGGCCGACGTGTGCGCTGGACGGCCTTTAAGCCAGACACCCGCGGGAACGTTGTTACTGGCCATCGCGACTGCCGCTGCGGAGGGCATGGCGCCGGTGGCGATGCTGGCGCTGGTCAAACATCCATTAGTCGGTGGGGACGGGGGCGAGCGGCAGGACTGGCTGGCCGCGGCGCGCTTGCTGGATCGTGGCTTGCGCGGACCTCGCCCGCCGGCAGAGTTGGCGGGGCTTGATGCCCATTTTGAAGGCAAGGATGCCGATACCGCGTGGGCGACGGTTCGGCCCCGGCTTGAAGCGGTGGATGCAATGACCGCGCCGCTTTCTCTTTCAGCCTTCGCCGTTGCGCTCCGCCACGCTGCTTTCGCGCTCGCCGGGGATCGCGCCTGGTCGGGAGCCGACGGACGCATAGCCGCACAATTGGTCACCGAGCTGGAAGCCGCGCCCGATGCCGCGACCTTCATGCTCGACGAAGCGGAATGGGTCCCGCTGCTGCGTGACTTGCTCGACGCGCGCCCGGTTCGCCCACCTTATGGCGGCCATCCACGTTTGTTCATTTGGGGGCTGCTTGAAGCGCGGTTGCAACATGCCGATCTGATGATCCTCGGCGGACTGAACGAAGGCGTGTGGCCGTCGCTACCCGCGCCCGACCCGTGGCTCGCACCGAAAATCCGGGCAGTGTTGGGGTTGCCGGGACTCGATTTCCGGGTTGGGCTGTCGGCGCATGATTTCGCCTCCGCTCTCGGTGCACCACGCGTGCTGATCACCCGCGCTCGGCGCGATTCCAAGTCACCTACGGTGGCATCGCGCTTATGGTTGCGGTTAATGGCGATGACCGGCGGATTGGCGCGCGACCTCACGCTTGAACGCTTTGTCGCCGCGATCGACGATCCGGGCAAGACTCAGCCAGTCGGGCGCCCCGCGCCGTCGCCGCCCGCCGCTGAGCGGCCGCGCAAGATTTCAGTGACGCAGGTCGACCGGATGAAGGCCGATCCATTCGCTTTTTATGCCAGCGCAATGCTCGGGCTCAATCGGCTCGACCCGGTCGACGCTGACCATAGCGCGGCGTGGAAGGGCAGCGCAGTGCATGAAGTGCTCGAGCATTGGCTGCGCGACAGTGATTGTGACCCCGACGAGCTGGTCGAGCGTGCGCGGGCCTTGGTCGCGGGCGATGCGATCCACCCGATGCTGCGCGCGCTGTGGCAGCCACGTCTGATCGAGGCGATCAATTGGATCGCAGACCAGGAGCGCGCCAACCGCGCCGAAGGCCGGGCGCCGATTGCCGCCGAAGCCAAAGGCGAAATGATGCTCGGCGGAGTCACGCTCCACGGCCGCGCCGACCGCATCGATAGGCTCGCCGACGGGCGGCTGGCAATCATCGACTATAAGACTGGGCAGCCGCCGCAGGCCAAGGCCGTCGAGGCGGGGTTCGCGCTCCAGCTCGGGCTGCTCGGTCTGATCGCGCGGTCGGGCGGGTTCGGCGATGCCAAAGGCGAGCCGGGCGCGCATGAATATTGGTCGCTGGCGCGTGACAGCAAGGGTAGGTTTGGCAAGAAATTCGCGCCCGACGCAAAAATCGGCGCGGAGGCGTTCCTCGAAACATCGCTTGCACATTTCCTTACCGCTGCGGCCGAGTATCTGACCGGCGACAAGCCATTCACCGCCAAGCTTCACCCGTCCTATGCGCCGTATGGCGATTACGACCAACTGATGCGGCTCGAAGAATGGTACGGTCGCGATGGATCTACTTCCCCTTCGGTTTTTTGACCTTCGAGGCATAGAGCAGGGCCGCGACGATCGCCGCCGACCCGATCCCGACCGCGACCCCGGCCTTGACCAATTTGGTCCGCCGTTCCCCGCTGTCGTCTTCCGCATCACTCATTCGTCTCTCCTGTGCTTCAAGCGACGATGATATTCGAGCCTCTCGATCTTGGGAAGCGCGGATGGACTTGCTAGGGGTCGTGCTATGTCGCGTCGCCTGAAACCGCTGCCCGTGCTTGAAGGCGAGCAACGGCGCGCGGTCGACCCGTCGGCGCATGCCGCCGTCACAGCTTCGGCCGGAACTGGCAAGACCCAGGTGCTGACCGCGCGGGTGTTCAGATTGCTGCTTGGCGGGGTGCGGCCCGAGACGATCCTGTGCCTGACGTTCACCAAGGCCGGGGCGGCCGAAATGGCCAATCGCATCGGCGAACGGCTGGCGGCCTGGGTTCGGATGCCCGACGCGGTGTTGCGCAAGGAATTGTTCGCACTGGGCGAGGAGAACACGCCCCTCATGCTCGACCATGCCCGCCGCTTGTTCGCGCGGGTGCTGGAGGCACCCGGCGGCTTGCGCATCCAGACAATTCACGCCTTCGCGCAGACCCTGCTCGCGGCGTTTCCGGCGGAGGCGGGGATCAGTCCGGGGTTTCGCCCGATCGAAGGCCGCGCCGAGCAGGAGTTGGCGCGGCGGACGCTGGCCGATCTTGTCGCTGACGCTGAAAGCGGTGAGGACAGCCATTTGATCGCCGACATCCAGGCGCTGTCGATGCGGCTCGGGGAGGAGGGCGCGGTATCCTACCTCGCCGCCTGCACCCGCCGCGCCGAGGCGTTCGAGGGGCTTGGCCCGCAAAGTGCGATCGAGCCAAAGTTGCGCGAGCTGGTCGGACTGCCCGCCGAGGATGTCGCTGGCTTCCTCGCCAACGCCTGCAACGACGATAGTTTCGACTGCGCCTTGCTGCGCAGCATCAAGGCTGCAAATGTCGGGTGGGGGACGAGTAGCGGGCGCGGCCATGCCGAGGCGATCGACGCGTGGCTGGCGCAAGATGCGTCGGGGCGGCTCGACACGCTTCATCTCGTCGCCAAGGTGGTGATGAAGGCCGATGGCGATCCGCGTGCGATCAGCAGCGGGCAGCTCAAGGCCGATCCTGATTATCAGACGCTGAGCGATGATTTGTATGGCGCATTCGCGTGGCTGGTAGCGATGAAGAGCGCGGCGGCGCTGGTCGCGGTCCAGGCGGCCGGGCTTCGCGCCGGGCAGGCCTATGCCGCCGCCTACACGCGAGCCAAGCAGGCGGCCGGGGTCGCCGATTTCGGCGACCTCATCGCCTGGACCCGCCGCCTTCTGGAAATCGAAGGAATGGGCGACTGGGTGCGGTTCAAGCTCGACCGGCGGACCGATCATATATTGGTCGACGAAGCGCAGGACACCAACGCCGATCAATGGGCGATCGTCTGGAAACTGATCGAGGAATATTTCAGCGGGTCGAGCGAGAGCGAGGAGCGATGGCGGACCCTGTTCATGGTCGGCGATTTCAAGCAGGCGATTTTCCGCTTCCAGGGCACCGACCCGCGCGAATTCGAAGCAATGCGCGAACGCGTCCGTTGCGCTGCTGCAGCGCTCGATCAGTCCCCCGAAGTCGAAGCCTGTGAATTTCGCGAACTGTCGATCGATGCGTCCTTCCGGTCTTCGCCAGCGGTACTGGATGTGGTCGATGCAGTGATCGCCGAGGTCGGGTTCGACGCGATGGGCCTTCCTGACCGGCCCGCGCGGCACGCCGCGTTCAATGCCGACCGGCCCGGACGGGTCGAATGGTGGCCGGCCTTTTCGGTCGATGACGAAGGCGAGGGTGAGGTTGGCGAAGAAGGCTGGCTCGATGAAACCGAGCGGCACTATGCCAGCCATCTCGCGCGCACCGTCCGGCAATGGATCGACGAAGCGCCGGTGATGGCCAGCACCGGACGGCCACTGTCTGCTGGGGATGTGCTGATCCTGGTGCGGAGCCGCGGCGAACTGGCGTCACTGCTGGTGGCGCGATTATTTGCCGAGCGGGTGCCGGTGGCGGGAATCGACCGCTTGCACCTTCACCGGCCATTGGCGGTGCGCGATCTGCTCGCCGCGGTGGGGTTTGCGGTCCAGCCGCTCGATGATCTGACTCTGGCCAATTTGCTGGTCTCGCCGCTGATTGGTTGGGGCCAGGACCAGCTTTACGATGTCGCTAAAGGGCGCGGGAAGAAGCCATTGTGGTCGGTGCTGCTCGGCCGCGACGGCGAGGGTGGCCATGTTGACGAGGCGCTCGGCAATCTGCGCCAGCTGCTGGCGATGGCCGATTACACAACGCCCGCGCGGTTCCTCGAGACGATCCTGTCGGGGCCGCTCGACGGGCGGCGCAAATTGTTCCACCGGCTCGGCCCCGAAGCGCGCGATCCGATCGAGGAATTGCTGTCGGCGGCGCTGGAGTTTGAGCGCGACGATATCAATTCGCTGGACCGCTTCCTCGCCTGGTTCGGGCGCGGCGATGTCGAGATCAAGCGCGACCCTTCCGCGCCGGTCGATGCGGTGCGGGTGATGACGGTGCATGGTTCCAAGGGGCTCGAAGCGCCGGTGGTGATCCTCGCCGATGCCACCGCCGATCCGAACAAGCTTGGGGCATCGAGCCCGCCGCTCGATTTTCCAGTTGGCGGAAAGACCGTGCCGCTGATCCGTCCGCGCAAGGCCGAGCGGTGCGATCCGTTCACCGCGCTGATTGAGGATGACGACAAGCTCGACCTCGCCGAGCATTGGCGGCTACTGTATGTCGCGCTGACCCGGGCGCGGGAGCGGCTGGTGATTGCCGGGGTGCGGAAAAGGACCGCTGTGGCTGACAGTTGGCATGCGCGGGTCGAGCAGGCGATGATCGCGGTCGGCGCGGTGCGTGAGGGCGAGGGCGGGCCGTTGCTGTTCGAGGCAAAGGGCGATGCGGTGCGGACGCGGAGCCGGGTCGATCGGCGGCCGGCGGTGGTGCTCCCGGCCTGGTTGAGTCAGGCGGCTCCCGAAGAAGCACGACCGCCGCGGCCGCTGGCACCTTCGGGATCGGGCGCTGACGATACACCGTATCCGCCGCCGAAGCCGGGGGAGATTGATGCGGCGCGGCGCGGGACTTTGCTGCATTTGTTGTTCGAGAGATTGCCCGGAGTCGCCCAGGAAAATCGGA
>JBDSOV010000083.1:0-4487 GCA_039914575.1 Sphingomicrobium sp. | reverse complement strand
TCCGCCAGCGCATCGAGCGCGCGGGCTTCGTCATGGACCATGGTCCGCCCGAACTCGAGGATCGAGGCATCGGCGGCAGGCAATGTCATGCGGCGGCGCCGGTCGGCGGCGCGGTGGGCAAGCTGTCAGCGGGGTTGCTTCCTCCCGGCTCACCGCGCGACACGATCGTCGCCATCGTCAAATCGCCGGTGACATTGAGCGTGGTGCGGCACATGTCGAGGAAGCGATCGACCCCGAGCACCAGCCCGATGCCTTCGGGCGGCACCCCGATCATACCGAGGATCAGCGCGACGACCGGCAGCGAGCCCGCTGGCACACCGGCGGTGCCGATCCCGCCAAGGATGCAGATTAGCAGCACCAGCGCCTGTTGCAGCAAGCTCAATTCGACACCGAAGAATTGGGCGAGGAACAGGACCGTAACGCCTTCGAAAATGGCGGTGCCGTTTTGATTGGCGGTGGCGCCGATGGTCAGCACAAAGCGCGCGATCCGCGGCGGCAAGTGAAGCTTGTCTTCGGCGACCCGGAGTGCGGTCGGCAGAGTGGCGTTGGACGAGGCGGTCGAGAAGGCCATCACCATCGCCTCCTGGCTCTGGCGGAAAAACCACAAGGGCGAGACTTTGCCGAACAATTTCAGCAGGATAGGGTAAACAATGAACATATGAACGCTGAGCGCCAACAGGACGACGCCGACATAAGCGCCGAGCCGGACGAGCAATTCCCAGCCGAACACTGCTGCGAGGTTGAACATGAAGCAGGCGATGGCGATCGGCGCGAGGCGGATGATCAGGCCGATCAGCCGCATCGAGACATGGAACAGCCCCTCGATCCCAGTCTGAA
Source organism: Sphingomicrobium sp. (assembly GCA_039914575.1). Lineage (GTDB taxonomy): Bacteria > Pseudomonadota > Alphaproteobacteria > Sphingomonadales > Sphingomonadaceae > Sphingomicrobium. Next base: position 3,650 of record JBDSOV010000083.1, on the reverse strand, counting down.
GCACCCGCGATTCCTTGGTGTCGGTCAGCAGCAGGCCGATGCCGAAGATCAACGCGAACACCATCACCGCGAGGATGTCGTTGGCCGACATCGCCGCGACGACGTTGTTGGGGATGACCGCGAGCACCGCCGCGACGCCCTGTGGCTTGTCCGCTTGGCTGGAGAGAATCGCCCCTGCCCCCTCGCGCGCATCGGCCAGCAATTGATTGGCGAGCGCCGGATCGACTCCAGCGCCGGGTTGGAAGATGTTGGTCACCGCCAGCGCCAGCACGACCGCGATTCCAGACACGAGGAAGGTGAAAGCGAGCGTCTTCAACCCGACCCGCTTGAGGGATTTGACGTCGCCCATTTCGGCGATGCCGACGACCAAAGCCGAGAACAGTAACGGGATGACCAGCATGAACAGCAAGCGCAGGAAGATCTGGCCGATCGGCCCGGTGACATACGTGGTCAAAAATTCGACCCAGCCGGCGTCGCGCGCGACGGTGTTGGCGATCAGGCCGAGGATCAGGCCGAGGGCGAAACCGATCGCCATCTGATACTGGAGCGCGATGCCCTTGCGTGCCTGGTCCGCCATCATCGTTCCTCTACATTTGCCTGCCACGGCCATCGCGGGCCGAACATGATGCTGTCAAGCGCGGCGCTTACATGGGCTGGCCGATCAATCCGCCTTCGCTGTCGCGGTCCATAACCAAGCGGCTGCCGGAAACTCGACCATGTCGTCGACCTGATGACACTCGATGACGCGCCGCATCCGCTCCCGGGCCGCTGCTCTATCCTCGTCAGGAAGAGAGCAGAGCATACGCGACGCCGGTCCGATTTCCGCGAGGAATTCCAGCGCCTGCTCGACCGCTTCCCGGCCCTCCCCTGCGATGTAGCGAAACGGCGCCGGGCGCACCTCGGCGTTGGTCCAGCCTGCCGATTCCAGAATTTGCCGAACATATGAGGTTTCGGCGAAAGCAAATCCGCCCGCTTCCCTGCCCGGCGGTGACAGCGACCGGTCCGCCGTGGCCGACGCTAGCTCCGACGCCCAAGGGTTGGCCTGCCAATCCTGAAAACATGAGAAGACCAGGGTTGCTCCTGGTGTCGTTGCGGCCCGCAACCTGCGGAAAGCTCCGACGGGTTCCTCGAAAAACATCACTCCATGACGCGAAAAGAGCAGGTCGAAGGGTCCCTCCTTGCCGGCGACGATTGTCGCATCGCCGAGCACGATTTGAATATTCGGACGACCGGCAAGGCGATCGCGCGCAAGTTGGACAAGCGCAGGCGAAAGGTCGCAGCCGACGATTTTCGCGTCCGGCCGATCGCGCGCCAACTGGTCGCTCGTCGACCCGGCGCCACAGCCGATATCCAGCGCTCGAAACATATTGCCCGGTGCGGCTTCGAGCAACACGGAATGAAGCTTCGGAGCAAGATCCGACAATGCCGCATCGATTTCGCGCCATCGCCTGGTCCAGGCGTCGCCGCTGCGTGTCGCCCAATCGAATGTGCTGTTCATTTCATCGCGCAGACTGGCCGATCACACCGGCTGGTCGATCGAGCGGGGCGGCTCGCTGAAGTAGCGCGGCCCCGCAGCGGTCATGTGGAAGCAATCCTCGAGCCGGATCCCGAACTTGCCGGGGATGTAGATACCGGGCTCGTTGGAAAAGCACATGCCGACGGCGAGCGGCGTCACCTCGCCGTGGACCAAATTGACCGGTTCATGACCTTCCATGCCGATGCCGTGGCCGGTGCGATGCGATAGGCCGGGGAGCTTGTAACCGGGACCATAGCCCCATTCGGTATAAGCCGCGCGGGCTGCATCATCGACGCTTCCAGCAGGCGCGCCGAGGCGGGCGGCTTTCATCGCGATCTGCTGGCCGCGCGCCATCTGGTCCCACACCTTGCGTTGTTCGGCGGTCGGATCGGCACCCCACACGAAGCTCCGGCTGATGTCGGACTGGTAGCCGTGGACGTCGCAGCCGCAGTCGAACAGCACGTTCGATCCCCGAGCGACGCGTTGTACCTGGCGCGTACCATGCGGATAGGCCGTCGCTTCCCCGACCAGCACCAGCCCGCCGTCATAACCACCACCGAGCGCGCGGGTGGCGGAGCCGATGATCGCATCGATATCGTCCCTGGTCATCCCTTCGCGCACGCGCGGCCATGCGTGACGGAAGGCGGCGATGGTGATGTCCGACGCGGCCTGCATCAGTGCCAGCTCGGTGGCGGTCTTGCGCATCCTGACTGCGCGAACCACCGGATTGGCGTTGATGATCGCCGCGCGCGGCATCTGTTGCCGGAGCCGATCGACGAGGAAGAACCGGTTGGTCTCCTCCATCCCGATGCGGCCACTCGACAAGCGATGCTGGCCAAGAAAATCGGCAACCAGTTTGAGCGGTTCCTGATCTTCGTTCCAAGTACGGATTTCGGCCGGAATGCCCAGTTGCTCGGCGATCGACGGGCGCTCGAAGAAGGGCGTGACGATGATCGGTGCACCCTGCGCCGGGATCACCACCCCGGTCAGACGCTCCGACCGCCACCACTGGATGCCGGTGAAATAATCGAGGCTCGGCCCCGATTCGACCAGCACCGCGCCGATATTGTTGGCCTTCATCAGCGCTTGCGCCCTCGCGATCCGCTGGATCCGCTCAGGCCGCCCGATCGGCGGCGGTAATTTCATCGGTTTCAATTCGCCCGCTTCGCCCTGCGCGGCGCGCGCCAGCCCGGTCAGCGAGGATGCGGCGATCATGCCGGTACCGCCAACGAAGCTGCGTCGAGTCAATCTGGCCATGTTTCCCCCTTTAGCGTCGATGCCATTCCCAAGCGGTGGTGACGATAGTCTCAAGGTCGCTCATTTTCGGCGTCCAGCCAAGCTCGCGAAGCGCTTTGGCCGGATCGCTGACCAGTTCCGCCGGGTCGCCGGTGCGGCGCCGGCCAATGGTGTGCGGCACCGCCTTGCCTGCCACCCGCTCGACCGAATCGAGCACTTCGCGAACGCTCGCACCGCGCCCGGTGCCGAGATTGAAGGCGTGGGCGCCGCTGGTCGTGTCGAGCCAGTCGAGCGCACGGACATGGGCGTCGGCGAGATCGGCAACGTGGATATAATCGCGGATGCAGGTGCCGTCGGGGGTCGGGTAATCGTCGCCGAACAGGGTCAGCGGCGGCCCGTCGCCGGTCACCGCCTGCATCGCCAGCGGGATGAGGTGCGATTCGGGATCATGACATTCGCCGATCTCGCCATCGGGGTCGGCCCCGGCAGCGTTGAAATAGCGCAGCGCCGCCGATCGCAGCCCATGCGCTGCGGCAAAATCGGCGATCATTGTTTCGGCAGCCCACTTCGACTGGCCATAAGGGTTGATCGGCGCCTTGGTCGCATGTTCGGCAATCGGGACACTGTCGGGCGTGCCGTAGGTCGCTGCCGTGCTCGAGAAGACCAATCGGTCGATCTCGTGGTCACGCATCGCCTCCAGCAGTGACAGCGTCCCGGCGACATTGTTGCGATAATATTTGCCCGGATCGGCGACCGATTCGCCGACATATGTGAACGCCGCGAAGTGCATCACGGCGACCGGACGATGCTTGTCGATTGTCGCGTCGAGCGCGCCTCGATCGGCAATGTCGCCGATTTCGAGCGGCCCCCACTTCACCGCCTGGCGATGGCCGTGGAC
>JBDSOV010000041.1:0-4588 GCA_039914575.1 Sphingomicrobium sp. | reverse complement strand
CGCGCTCACCGTGGCCTGGATCAAACAGGCGCTGCGTACAGCCGCGACGGGTGAGACAAACACCGCCATGATTCCGTCGCCCGTGCTTTTGATAATCTTGCCACCGCCGTGGGCAACCGCGTCGCTGACGATCCTGTCGTGGATGGTCATCAGGTCGAACGCAACATGGTCGCCCAATCGCTGGGCAAGCTCGGTCGATCCGACGATGTCGGTGAACATCACCGTCCGCACGGCATTGTCGTAGCTCCCGTCCCGGACGCCCGGCACCAATGCGGCCCCCGCATCATTGATGTCACCCCCGCCGAGAAAGCTGTCGGCCATTTCAGGATCGATCTCGATGATTTTTTCGGCCATCAGCCCATGAGCTTCGCGATGAACGGCTTGTGCTGCTTCGGCGCTCGGTGCCTCGACCAGGCAGAAGGCCTTGCCGCATTTCTCATTAAACCAATATTTCCGGTAATCGACACCATATTTTTGCTGTGTCGCCATGTCGGCGATGTGGGCCTTGCGAAGGTCATCGGCGCTTGCACCGGGAACAGTATGGATATCGAGATAAAGCGGCATTGGCGCCCCCAATTGATTGTCGGAACTACTGCAAATATCCCATTCGTAAAAGCCTATTCGCTGTTAGAGTGGAAGCGATGAACATTCAGTACGGCCCCGACAAGGCGACCGCCGCGCCCGACCCGCTCGACGGAATGAGCCTGCCCGGTTGGTTGTATCACGATCCCGAGTTTCTGGAGGCCGAGAAGTGCGCTTTCCTTCGCGCCGCGCCGCAGGTGGTGTGCCACGACAGCGAGATTGCGAACCCAGGCGATTGGCGCAGCCTGGAGTATCTAGGCGAAAGCGTGATCGTGATTCGCGGTGATGATGGCGAAGCCCGCGCTTTCGCTAACGTCTGCCGCCACCGCGGGTCGCGGCTGGTCGATGGTCAGGCGGGCTGCGCCAAGGTGCTGACCTGCCCTTATCACGCTTGGTCCTACAGCCGCGCCGGCGCGCTCGTCGGGGTGCCGCACCGGAACGAATATCCGGGGCTCGATCCAAACCAGCTCGGGCTGGTTCCAGTGGCGCTGGAACGGTGGAACGGCTTCTTGTTCGTGGCGCTCGAGCCCGGCGCGTCGTCGGTCGCCGAGATGATGGCGCCTTATGCGGCCGAAGTCGCCCCCTATCGGTTCGAGGAGTTGCGGCCGATCGGGCAGGTGACGCTGCGCAGCCGGACGCTTAATTGGAAGACCATAGCCGACAATTATTCAGACGGGCTGCACATTCCGATCGGTCACCCCGGACTGACCCGGTTGTTCGGTCGAAGCTACATGATCGAGGCGCGCGAGCAGGTTGACCGGATGGAGGGCGAACTGCGCGACGATCCGTCCGACAATTTGTCCGAGCGGGCGTACCAGCATTTCCTTCCCGAGGCGGACCATCTGCCCGCCTCGCACCGCAAGAAATGGCTCTATTACAAGCTGTTCCCCAACGTCGCGTTCGACATTTATCCCGACCAGGTCGACTTCATGCAATTCCTGCCAGTCAGCGCGACCGAGACGGTGATCCGAGAAATCAGTTATGCGCTTCCTGATGACAGGCGCGAAATGAAGACGGCGCGCTTCCTCAACTGGCGGATCAACCGGCGGGTCAACGAAGAGGATACCGAGCTGATCAGCCGCGTCCAGGCGGGGATGGGATCGCCGAACTACATCGCTGGACCGCTCGGCACGAGCGAAGTGTGCCTGAGAAGTTTCGCGCAAAAATTGCGGCGGCTTATTCCTGAGGCGCGGCTGGAGCGGCCGCCGCCGCCGGGGTGGTCGCGACGGAATTGAGCTGGCGCATTCCCGCGTAGAAAGCAGATCCGACGCCGATCAGGACGAGGCACCAGCCATTGGCCTCTAGCCCCGCGCCATAGAAAGCGAAGCCAATGAACATTCCGGCGAGAGCGAGGATTGCGCGGCTCCCGAGCGACCGGCACCAAGGCAATGCGGCGGCGGTTCCGGCGAGATAGACGATCAGCGTCGCCGAGGTCGTCAGCAGGATGACGAATGTGAACAATTCGGCGGTGGAGCGGCTGGCGTTGGCGAGCACGAGCAGGATTGCGAGCACTGACGACGCCGCTTGCGCGACAACCGGTGTATTAGCCCCACGCGTCCGCGCCATGGCGGCGGGGAGCTGACGGCGGATGGCCATGGCATAGCCAAGCTCGCCGCCGACCAAGGTTGCGCAGTTCAGGGCGCCAAAGGCACTAATGGCGATGGCGAAAGCGGCGAGCCGGACCAGCCCTTCCCCGCCGCGTGCCGCGAAGGCGTCGGCGTAAGGCGCGGGCGAGGCGGCCACGAGTTCGGCAGGGAGAAGCAACGTCACCGCGCTGCTCGACAGGAGGTAGACGAGCCCGACAAATAGGGTGCCACCGAGGATCGCGCGCGGCAGCGTCCGTTCGGGATCGCGCACCTTGCCAACGGGCGCGGTCGCATTTTCGAACCCGAGTAGCGCGAACAGCGTGAGCGTCGTCGCTGCTGCAATATTGGTGATAGTGAGCGGCGTCGACGCGAGCGGTTCCAGCCGCTCGCCCGCAGCCAACGCCACGACCAAAAGGATTACGACACCGATCAGCGGCATCAGCTTGATGGCAACGGTCACCATGTTGAGTCCACCCGATACGCGCACGCCCATCGCATTGACGAACGTAAGGGCGACAATCGCGGCAACCGACAGGATAATCACCGTGTCATCGCCGAACACCGGCGAGATGCGCGACATCGCCGCGCCGAATGCGATTGCGACCGCTGCCATGGACGCCCAATTGGCGACCCAGAACGCCCAGGTAACGAGGAAACCGACGAGCGCCCCGAACGACTGCTCGATATAGGATTGAATGCCGCCTCCGCCGCCACGCGACAGTCGTGACAAGGCGAAGGCGATCGCCAGCGCGCCGGACAGGCTGACGAGCCACGCGGCGACCGCATTCCATCCTAGCGGCGCAAGACTGACCGGAAGCATGAAAATGCCCGATCCGATCATTGCTCCAACCACTAGCGCGGTTGTAAGCCATGGCCCCATCATTTGCGATTTCGGGATCGTTCCAGTCATGCTTGCCTCCCCCAAGGCTTGGCAGCGAGCCGATGTCGGCTTAGGCCGCGCCGCAACGGGATACACCAACGGGGATATTATGCGCGCGTTCATTTTTCCGGGACAAGGCAGTCAGGCAGTGGGCATGGGCGCCGCTCTGGGAGAGGCCAGCCGCGCCGCGCGCGACATCTTCGAGCAGGTTGACGAGGCGCTCGGACAGAATCTGTTCCGGCTAATGCGCGACGGTCCGGAGGATCAGCTCAAGCTGACCGAAAATGCCCAGCCGGCGATCATGGCGCATGCGTTGGCGGTGTTCGCCGCGCTGACACGCGACGGTGGGGTGAGCCTCGAGAAAGCGGCGCAGTTCGTCGCCGGACACAGCCTGGGCGAATATTCGGCACTGTGCGCGGCGGGCTCGTTCGACCTCGCAACCACCGCCAAATTGCTCAAGCTCCGCGGCCAGGCGATGCAGGCGGCCGTACCGGTTGGGATTGGGGCGATGGCGGCGCTGCTCGGTGCGGATGTCGAACTGGCGCAGAAGATCGCCGTGGCGGCGGCGCAAGGCGAAGTGTGCACTGTCGCCAATGACAATGACCCGAGCCAGGTTGTCATTTCGGGCCATGTCGGCGCGATCGAGCGGGCTATCGAGATGGCCAAGGACATGGGCGCCAAGCGCGCGCTGCTGTTGCCGGTGTCGGCGCCGTTCCACTGCCCACTGATGCAGCCCGCCGCCGATGCCATGGCCGAAGCGCTCGGGCGCACCGACATCGCCGCGCCGCTAGTGCCGCTTTACGCCAACGTCACCGCCGCCCCAGTGGCTGACCCCGACGTCATCCGCGACCAATTGGTCGAACAAGTGACCGGCATGGTCCGCTGGCGCGAAAGCGTCGCCAACATGGCCGCGGCGGGGGTCGAGGAGTTTGTCGAATTGGGCGGCAAAATACTCGGCCCGATGGTCAAGCGCGTCGCGCCCGAGGCGAAGGTGACAAGCGTCGTAACGATCGAGGATATCGAAGCGCTGGCGAAGGAGGTCGCATGATGTTTGACCTTTCGGGAATGACCGCGCTGGTGACCGGGGCGAGCGGCGGGCTCGGATCGGCGATTGCCAAGGCATTGGCGGCGCAAGGCGCGCGGCTGGCGCTGTCGGGGTCGAATGCGGCCAAGCTCGAGGCGTTCGCCACGGAATTGGGCGGCGATCATGTCACGCTGGTGTGCAATCTGAGCGATCCAACCGAGGTCGACCAGTTGGTGCCGCGCGCGGTGGAGGGGCTGGGCAAGCTCGACATCCTCGTCAACAATGCCGGTATCACCCGCGACAACCTCACCATGCGGATGAAGGATGAGGAATTTTCCGCAGTCATCCAGGTCAACCTGGAGGCCGCGTTCCGGCTGATGCGCGCCGCATGCAAGCCGATGATGCGGGCGCGGTTCGGGCGGATCATTTCGGTCACGTCGGTGGTCGGCGTGACCGGCAATCCGGGACAGGCCAATTATGTCGCGTCGAAGGCCGGGTTGATCGGCATGTCCAAGG
>JBDSOV010000029.1:0-11857 GCA_039914575.1 Sphingomicrobium sp. | reverse complement strand
CATCGGCTTCGCGCGCTTCCATCAGCATCGACGCATAAGGCGTCGCCATGCCGACGGGGACGCGGGCGTTGGCCGCCGCTTGCTCGAGCACCAGCCGCTGGAGCAGCCCGCCCGACAGCAATTTGCGAAGGTCGGCGTCGGTCAGTTTCTGCTGGGCAAGGAACGCCTGGTAGGAGGCTTGGCTGAACTTGCCGTCGAGCCCGCGGGTGGCCTGGATGTTGGCAATTTCGGCGTCGACCAGCCGCTTCGACAGCGTCATGTCCTGGTCTTCGGCAAAGGCGCGGATAGCGGCGTCCTGCACAAGCAGGTCGAGCAGCGGGTCGAAATCCTTGGCCAGCGTGGAATAATCGGCGGTCGGGTCGGAGCGGCGCGCCTCGGTCAGGCGGCGTTGGAGCGCGTTGCTCATGTCGCGGTCGCTGACGTCCTGGTTGCCGACCTTGACCAGGGTGCCGCTGTTCATCCCCCAGCCGCCGCCCGAAATGACGTTCTGGATGTCCTGCATCGCGAATCCGGCAAGGAGGATGACCAGGAACAGCACCAGGATCACGGTGCCAACAGTCGATTTCGACATTTTGCGGACGAAGGATGACATGGTCACTCGCACTTTGCTTATGGGTTGGGGTGGCTTTAGGGGCGGTGCCTCAAGACGGCAAGCGAGCGAAGAGGCAGGCAAATGGCAAGAACCAAGCTGGTGGCGGGAAACTGGAAGATGAACGGCACCGCCGCCGATCTCGCCGAGGTGCGTGCGATTGCGGCGGGAGCGGGGGAGAGCGTCGATGTCGCTTTGTGCGTGCCCGCGACGCTGATCGAGCGCGCGGTGCGCGCGATGCCGGGGTTCTCGATCGGCGGGCAGGATGTCCATGGCGCGGGAAGCGGAGCGCATACCGGGGATGTCAGCGCCGCGATGTTAGTCGATGCGGGCGCGCGGCTGACGATTGTCGGGCATAGCGAGCGGCGCGCGGATCATGGCGAGACTGACGCCGATGTGCGCGGCAAGGCCGAAGCGGCCGTCGCAGCCGGGCTCGACGTCATATTGTGCATCGGCGAGAGCCTCGCGGTGCGCGAAGCTGGCGACGCAATCGCCATTGTTTCGGCGCAGCTCGCCGATTCGCTGCCCCAAACGCCGGCGCGGCTGACCGTGGCCTATGAGCCGATCTGGGCAATCGGGACCGGCAAGGTGCCGTCGTTGGGCGATATTGCGGCGATGCATCGCGCCCTCCGGGCGCGACTGGTGGCGAGCTTCGGCGAAGCCGGCGCGGGGGTGCGAATCCTCTACGGCGGGTCGGTCAAGGCGTCGAACGCAGCGGAGATTTTCGCGATCGCCGATGTCGACGGGGCGCTGGTGGGCGGGGCGAGTCTCAAGGCGGTCGACTTCCTGCCGATCGTCGACGCTGCCCGGGGTCATTGAAAGATCACGCACGCGCCGCTAGATCGCGCCCCACCCGTTTTTCGGAAAGTCCCGCATGTTTACCTTCCTGCTCATCGTCCAGACCGTCATCGCCGCCAGCCTGGTGCTGACCATCCTCATGCAGCGCAGCGAGGGCGGGGGGCTTGGCGTCGGCGGAAGCTCGTCGGGATTCATGACCGCGCGCGGGGCGGCCGATTTCCTGACCCGCCTGACTTCGATCCTCGGCGCCTTGTTCATCATATTGTCGATCATGCTCGCGGCGTATGCCGGCGTGAACCGCAAACCGGTCGAGATCGATACCTCGCTGGTCAACCAGTCGACCCCGATAGTGCCCAACGTGGCCCCCGCGCCGACCAACCAGACTGCGCCGGCCTCGAACGAGACGACCCCGGCGGTTCCACTCGCGCAGTAAAATACGGACTTTTTTGATCCACCCTTGATTCCTGCGCTTGCCATCCATGGCAATGCGTCGCTAAGGCTCAACTCCCATGGCGCGGTTTATATTTGTTACCGGCGGCGTGGTCTCCTCGCTTGGCAAAGGTTTGCTCGCCGCGTCCTTGGGCGCGCTGCTTCAGGCGCGTGGCTACAAGGTGCGGATCCGCAAGTTCGATCCCTATCTCAACGTCGATCCGGGGACGATGTCGCCCTATCAGCATGGCGAAGTCTACGTCACCGACGACGGTGCCGAGACCGACCTCGATCTCGGCCATTACGAGCGCTACACCGGCGTCTCGGCCAAGCAGAGCGACAACATCACCTCGGGCCGGATTTACCAGGGCATCATCGCCCGCGAACGGCGCGGCGATTATCTCGGCGCGACGGTCCAGGTCATCCCCCACGTTACCAATGCAATCAAGGAATTTGCGCTGGCCGATATCGAGGGGCTCGATTTCGTGATCTGCGAGATTGGCGGGACAGTCGGCGACATCGAAAGCCTGCCGTTCGTCGAGGCGATCCGCCAATTGAAGAACGATCTCGGTCGCGGCCGCAGCGTGTTCGTCCACACCACCCTCGTCCCTTATCTGGCGGCGGCGGGCGAACTCAAGACCAAACCGACCCAACATAGCGTCCGCGAGATGACCAGCTACGGAATCCAGCCCGACATCTTGCTGTGCCGCGCCGAGCGCCCGATCCCCGAAGCCGAGCGCGCCAAGATCGCCTTGTTCTGTAACGTCCCCGCTAGCGCGGTCATCCAGGCGCTCGATGCGCGCTCGATCTACGACGTGCCGCTGCAATATCATAATGAAGGGCTCGACGACGAAGTGCTGCGGGTGTTCGAAATCGACGACGCGCCGCCCCCCGAGCTAGCCCAGTGGCGCGACATCATGGACCGAGTCGATCATCCCGAAGGCGAGGTGACGATCGGCGTGGTGGGCAAATATGTCGGGCTGCAGGACGCCTATAAGAGTTTGCGCGAAGCCCTCGTTCACGGCGGCATCGCCAATCGGGTCAAGGTCAACATCCGCTGGCTCGACGCGGAACTGTTCGAGGACGAGGACGACACCCTGGCCGCCGAACTTGAGCCGCTTCACGCCATCCTCGTTCCCGGTGGCTTCGGCGAGCGCGGCAGCGAGGGCAAGATCGCCTCAGTCCGCTTCGCCCGCGAGCGCGAGGTACCGTTCTTCGGCATCTGCCTCGGCATGCAGATGGCGTGCATCGAAGGCGCGCGGAACACCGCTGGCCTCACCGGTGCATCGACCACCGAATTTGGCGACACCGCCGAGCCGGTGGTGGGCCTGATCACCGAATGGATGAGCCCCGAAGGCCTGCAGAAGCGCAGCGCGACGACCGATCTCGGCGGCACCATGCGGCTAGGCGCCTATGAAGCGACACTGTCGCACAATAGCGTCGTCGCTGCGCAATATGGCACGACCAGTATCAGCGAGCGCCACCGCCACCGCTACGAGGTCAACGTCCATTACCGCGACGCGCTGGAGAAAGGCGGGCTGGTGTTTTCCGGCATGTCGCCCGACGGCGAATTGCCCGAGATTGTCGAGCGCCCCGACCATCCGTGGTTCATCGGCGTCCAGTTCCACCCCGAGCTGAAAAGCCGCCCGTTCGACCCGCATCCCTTGTTCAAGGGTTTCATCGAGGCTGCGGTCAAGCAGAGCCGGTTGGTTTGACCGCCTTGGGTCTGATCGATCGCTACAAACGTACATGCCTCAGGCGCAGCGAATTGCCGATCACCGCGACCGAGCTGAACGCCATTGCAGCGCCGGCAATCATCGGGCTAAGCAGCAGGCCGAACGCGGGATAGAGGACACCCGCGGCGATCGGCACGCCGACACCGTTGAAGACGAACGAAAAGAACAAATTCTGGCGAATGTTGCGCATCACCGCCTTGCTTAGCCGCCGGCCGCGCACGATGCCTCCCAAATCACCCTTCACCAGCGTCACGGCCGCGCTTTCCATGGCAACATCGGTGCCGGTTCCCATGGCGATCCCGACGTCAGCAGCGGCAAGCGCCGGGGCATCATTGATACCGTCACCCGCCATTGCGACCCGCCGTCCTTCCTTGCGCAACTGCTCGACTTTGGCCTGTTTCTGATCAGGAAGAACGTCAGCCATCACTTCATCGATTCCGACGTTTCTCGCGACTGCTTCGGCGGTGCGACGATTGTCGCCGGTCATCATGACGACATGGATGCCGGAACGCCGCAACTCCGCCACCGCTTGAACAGCGCCATCCTTGATTGGGTCGGCGACCACCAGCAGGCCGGCGAGCTTGCAATCGATCGCCATGAACATCACGCCTTTGCCTTCGGCCCGGTCCTCGTCCGCTTGCATGAGGAGCGGGGCGGAATCGACGCCGAGATCGGCGAGCAGGACCTGATTCCCGAGCGCGACCTGTCGACCGTCCGCCGTGCCGGTCACGCCCTTGCCGGTGTGCGAGGCAAAATCGGAGCTCTGCGGGAGATCCAGCTTCCGTTCCTCTGCGCCCTCGACGATCGCTGCCGCCAGGGGATGTTCACTGCCGCGCTCCAGCGCCGCAGCGAGCCGCAGCACTTCAGCTTCACTGAAGCCGTTGGCAAGCTTCACCGCAACCAACTTGGGCTTGCCCAGCGTAAGCGTGCCGGTCTTGTCGACCACCAATGTGTCGATCTTCTCCAGCAACTCCAACGCTTCGGCGTTCTTGACAAGCACACCGGCGGTCGCGCCGCGGCCGGTGCCGACCATGATCGACATCGGCGTCGCCAACCCCAATGCGCACGGGCAAGCGATGATCAGCACCGCGATGGCATTGACCAGCGCATGGGCAAGCGGGGGCTCCGGACCGACAAACGACCAGATAATGAACGTCAGTACGGACACCAGCACCACGGCCGGCACAAACCAGCCCGACACCTGATCGGCGAGCCTTTGAATGGGCGCGCGCGAGCGCTGCGCCTCGGCGACCATCCGCACGATTTGGGCAAGCATCGTATCGCGGCCGACGCGCTCGGCCTTCATCAGTAAAGATCCGGTGCCGTTGACGGTTGCGCCAGTAAGCTTCGCGCTCGCCACCTTCTCGACCGGGATCGGTTCGCCCGAGATCATCGATTCATCGACCGAACTGCGGCCCTCGACGACCACGCCATCGACCGGCACTTTCTCGCCCGGCCGAACGCGCAACAGGTCGCCGACGTGGACATGCTCTAGTGGAACATCCTCTTCGCTGCCGTCGTCAGTGACGCGCCGCGCGGTTTTGGGCGCCAGACCCAGCAGGGCCTTGATCGCCGCGCCCGTTACCGAGCGCGCCCGCAGCTCCAGCACCTGACCGAGCAGGACGAGCGTGGTGATGATGGCCGCAGCCTCAAAATATACCGGCACCAATCCGCCCATCGTGCGCAACGAAGGTGGGAAGATTTGCGGAAAAAGCGTTGCGACGAGCGAATATGAATAAGCCGCGCCGACACCCAGTCCGATGAGCGTGAACATGTTGAGGTTGCGGGACTTCAAGGACACCCAAAAGCGCTCGAAGAACGGCCAGCCGCCCCACAACACCACCGGCGTCGCAAGCGCGAACTGGACCCACATGGATGTCTTCATCGGCAAAAAGTGCCAGCCGAAGATTTCGGCACCCATGGTCAGGATCAGGAGCGGGACGGACAGGATTGCGCTGACCCACAAGCGGCGCGTCATATCGATCAGCTCGAGGTTTGGCCCCCCGTCGAGCGTCGGCTCCAGCGGCTCCAGCGCCATGCCGCAAATCGGACAGGGCCCCGGACCGTTCCGGCGAATCTCGGGATGCATCGGGCAAGTCCAGATCATACCCTCGGCCACCGGCCCGGCGACTGGCTTCGTGACCGCCAGATGATTTTTATGGTCGTGGTGGCACGGGGCTTCGGGTTTCATGATCCTGCCTGTCGATTTGGGTTTGCGTCGCTCGCAGATATACCCTGCCAGGGCATATTGCAATATACCCCATGTGGGTATAAGGAAGTGGAATGAACGAGCATGATCCCAAACTCATCGCCCGCCTCAGCCGGATCGAGGGGCAGGTGCGCGGCATTTCAAAGATGGTCGCCGAGGGCCGCTATTGCATCGACGTGCTGACCCAGCTGCGGGCCGTCCGCGCCGCACTGGCCAAAGTTGAGACGACGATGCTCAAGGATCATCTCGGTCATTGCATCGAGGGCGCAATCGCCAGCGGCGACGTCGCCGACCAGCGCGCCAAGGCGGCGGAACTGATTGCGTTGCTGGAGCATTCACGATGAGCGCCGGGTTGCTGACCGTCATGGCGAGGCCTATTTAGGATGACGATGCGCTCATTCCTCCATTTGTTGACCCTGGTCGCCGTGCTGTTCGCGCCGCTTGCCGCGCCGGCAGCGGCGATGGCACCAGCCCAGCAGGCGGCCGAGTGTCAGGACATGGGTATGGGCAGTGCCAATCACGAGATGCCAGCGGGTAAACACAGTGGCAGCGCCACATGCTGCCTGGCGGTATGTTCCGTGATCGCCATGCCTCCGGGTGCGATCGACCGGTCAGAACCGGTCGGCCACTTGGCCTACCAGCCGCTCTATGAGTCATTTCGCCTCGGCGCAGGACCATCAACGGACGATCCCCCTCCACGTCGTGCGTGACTTCGAAACCCATTCGATTTCACGGAGACATGACATGAACAAGATTTTGACCGCGATCGCATTGTCGATCGCCCTCCCGGCCGTTGCACATGCACAGTCGGCGCCCGCAGCCAAGATGGAATGCTGCGAGAAGATGAAAGAAAAGTGCGATTGCTGCAAGGACATGGCCAAGATGGACCATGACAAGCAGGGCATGAAGGCCGGTGCAGATCCGCACGCCGGGCACGACATGTCGAAGTCGAGCGCCCCGGCGCCGGCGGACGCGCACAAGAACCATCAGAATTAAGCATCTGTGATTGCTGGCGGCGCGCTCCGGCGCGTCGCCAGTCGCAGTGCCTTCATGACCGGCAAGGATCTTCCATGTTTGATAAGCTAACCCTTGAGCGGCGTCAGTTCCTGCGCGCCGCGGCGCTCGGTACTGCGGGTGCCGGCCTCGCCAGTGCAATGCCGGCCTGGGCGCAGCCCACCTCCGCCGGCCTTGTCCGACCCCTTCCCACGGTCAGTGGCACTGACATTGCGCTGACCATCGGCAAGGTGCCGGTCAGGGTCGACGGCAAGGTCAGCCGCGCGGTCGGCGTCAACGGGACGGTGCCGGCTCCACTGGTTCGCCTGAAGCAGGGCCAGAAGGTCCGCCTCAGCGTCACCAACACCCTCGACGAGGACAGCTCGATCCACTGGCACGGCTTGCTCGTTCCGTTCGCGATGGACGGCGTTCCGGGCGTAAGCTTTCCTGGGATCGCCGCCCGCTCAACCTTCACATACGAGTTCCCGATCGTCCAGTCGGGCACCTACTGGTATCACAGCCACTCGGGCTATCAGGAAGAAGACGGGCTGTACGGGCCGATCGTGATCGATCCCGAGGGCAGCGATCCCGTAGCCTACGACCGTGAGCATGTGCTCGTCTTGTCGGATCACAGCCCGATAGGCGGTGCGACGATCTTCAAGAAATTGAAACAGATGGGCGGCGGCTATTTCAATATGCAGCGACTGACGCTCTCCGGCCAGATCGCGGGTCGCGACCTGACCGCCGCCGAGCGGCGCGAATGGGCCAAGATGCGGATGGACCCGGCCGATATCGCCGATGTCACCGGCTCGACCTATAATTATACCGTCAACGGCTTCGGGCCGTACGATAATTGGACTGGATTGTTCACCGCCGGTGAGCGCGTCCGGCTGCGGATCATCAACGCCGCCGCGCAGACCAACTTCAATGTCCGTATTCCCGGCCTGGCGATGACCGTCGTCCAGGCCGATGGCCAGAATGTCCGGCCAGTGACCGTCGACGAGTTCCAGATCGGCGTCGCCGAGACTTATGACGTGATCGTCACGCCCGGAGACCAGGCTTATTCCTTCGTCTCCGAGTCGATCGACCGTTCGGGCCTTGGCCGCGCCACTCTGGCACCGCGCGAGGGCATGTCCGCGCCGGTGCCGCCGCTGCGTCCGCGACCATTGCTGACCATGACCGACATGGGGATGGGCGGAATGGACCATTCGGGAATGGCAGGGATGGACATGCCCAATGCTCCCAATCCCGCGGCGGTTCGCGGGGTCGACCCGTCAGCCGAGCAGAATGCCTCGGGCAAGCTATGGAAGCTGACCGGCTGGACCGGTCCGGCAACGACCGCTGCCGCCATCGCCTCAACAGCCGCAGCGCCGGCGGTGGACCACGCCGCGATGGGCCATGGGGCCGCTGCGCCGCCGCCCGGGGCGCCTGCTGCAGCACCAGCGATGGATCACGGCTCAATGAGCATGCGCGATCTCAAAAATGCGCCGCAGGTCAAGGACGGCCCCGGCGTCCAGACGATCTCGCCGATGCCGACCGACCGTACCGGTGAACCGCCGGTCGGGCTTGAGGGGCTGGGTCATCGCGTCCTGATGTACCGCGACCTCAAGGCGCTCGAGCGCAATCCCGACGTGCGCGCGCCGTCGCGGGCGATGGACATCCACCTGACCGGCAACATGGAACGCTACATGTGGTCGTTCGACGGGGTAAAGATGAGTGAACCTGCCCAACCGATCCCGTTCCGATTGAACGAGCGAGTGCGGGTCACGCTGATCAACGATACGATGATGCCGCACCCGATCCACTTGCACGGCCATTTCTTCGAATTGGTCACAGGGCACGGCGCTTATGGCCCGCGCAAGCATACGGTCAATGTCCCGCCGGGCGGCAAGATGACGTTCGACGTCACCGCCGACGCCGCCGGCGACTGGGCGTTCCATTGCCACAATCTCTATCACATGGCCGCCGGGATGATGCGTGTCGTCACGGTTCGACCGAGCTCGGGAGAAGCCGCATGATGCGTCTTAACGTAAGCCTGTTGCTGGCAGCAGTGGCCTCGCTGGCGATTGCCGCCCCCGCCGCCGCGCAAATGGACCATAGCAAAATGCCAGGCATGAAGATGCCGATGCCGGCCAAAAAACCGGCGGCGAAAAAGCCCGCCGCGAAAAAGTCAGTGGCGAAGAAGCCTGCCGCGAAGAAACCCGTCGCGAAAAAGGCTGGCGCGAAAAAGGCGCCCGGAGCCACGCCTCGTGCTGCGCCCGCGGCCGTCGACCCGCACGCTGGCCATGACATGTCGACCGTGCCTGCCCAGCCCGCTGCCCCTGCTGCGGATCCCATGGCCGGCCATGACATGAGCGCAATGCCTGCGGCCGCGCCTATCGGGACCGATCTTCCCGCGGGGACCGCGCCGCCGCCACCAATCCCAACCGACCATGCGGCTGATGCCGTTTATGGCCCGTCGGGAATGGCGATGGGCCGCCACCACTTGAAGGATGGCCACGGTGGCCAGAGGTTCACCCAGGTGATGTTCAACATCGCCGAGGCGCAGTTCCGCAACGGTCGCGACGGCTTCGAATGGGACGGCGAGGGCTGGTATGGCGGCGACATCAACCGCTTGTGGGTCAAGAGCGAAGGCGAGGGCGAATTTGGGCGCTCGATCGAGAGGGCCGAGATCCAGGCGCTCTACAGCCGCGCGGTCGGACCCTATTTCAACCTCCAGGGCGGCCTCCGCTACGACTTCAAACCCAATCCGTCGCGCGTCTATGCGACGATCGGCTTTGAAGGTCTGGCGCCGAGCTTCTTCGATGTCGAGGGCGCTTTGTTCCTGTCGAACAAGGGTGAGTTGATGGCCCGTGTCGAGGGTTATTACGACCAGCGTATCACCCAGCGGCTGATCCTCCAGCCGCGCGCCGAGCTCAATTTCGCCGCGCAGAACAGCCGCGCGATCGGGGTCGGGGCCGGGCTAAGCGATGCCGAGGTCGGATTTCGCCTGCGTTATGACATCCGCCGCGAGTTCGCGCCTTATGTCGGGGTTCAGTATCAACAGGCATTCGGCAAGACGCGCCGCTATCTTCGCGACGAGGGTGAGGATGCTGGCGGCTGGAGCCTGCTGACCGGTGTTCGGGTGTGGTTTTGACAAACAAGGGAGAAATGGGATGAAGACCATGTTGATGATCGCCGCGGCGATGCTCGCCGCTCAACCATTGGCTGCTCAGTCCGGCGGGGCGCGAGCTGTGGACTCGACGGCGGTTCGCCAAGTGCTTTCGCAATACAAAACGGCCATCGAACGGCTCGACGCCAAGGGAACGACAACGCTTTTCACAGGCGATTCGCAGGTCTTCGAGAACGGCGGCGTCGAGGGCAGCTACGCCAATTACCTGGCCAAGCATCTCGGCCCCGAACTCGGCCATTTCAAGTCGTTCAAATTTTCCGACTACAAGGTCGACGTTCGGTTTGAAGGCCCCGTGGCGCTGACCACGGAAACCTACAATTACCGCATCGAAACCGAGAAGGGCGAGATTGTCGAACGGCGCGGCGTCGCCACCAGCGTGCTGAAGAAAGTCGGCCGCCAGTGGAGAATCCTATCGACCCACGGTTCTTCCCGCAAGCCGAAGGGAAGCTGACATGGCTATCGCATTCAGTCAGCACGGTCCTTGGACGCGCATGCGCGCCCTGTGGATCGCAATCGCTTTGGCCTTTGCTCTCCTGTTGGCGACTTCCCCGGCGCTCGCACATCAGGATCACAAGAAAAAGCAAGCCGAAGCGGCCCGAATTTTGCAACAAGGCGCTCAACTTGGCGCGCCAGTAACAATGAACGGCATGCCTGCTGCCACCCACGCGCCGGGCGGCGCGATGATGGACGGCATGGACATGGGGATGGACCGATCCAAAATGTCCTTCTTTGAACGCCTGTTCGGATGGTTCGGGCGGCTCCATCCGATGGTGGTTCATTTCCCGATCGCCTTTTTCCCCGCTGCGCTGATCACCGCCATCGCGGGCAGAAGGCGGCCCGCATTCGCTACCCCGGTTCAATTTCTTGTAGTGGCCGGCGGGATATTCGCGCCGATCGCGGCTGGCGCCGGATGGCTCGCCGGGATGGGCGCCGATCCCGAATCGATTCTCACTTATCATCGGTGGCTGGGCGTGGCGATTGGTGTTGCCGGCGCTGGCCTTGGCGTATGGGCGTGGCGCCGGCCGTGGGAGGACCGTGGCGCCGGAATGGTCCTTGCGTTGACGATCATGACCGTCGCGATCGCCGTGCAGGGATTCCTGGGCGCAGGGCTGACGCATGGGATGGACCACATGATGTTTTGAGGAGGACGATATGCAACAGGGACCCGACCAGCACGCCGCAATGAACAGCGATGGGCCGATGACCATGGACATGGCCAAGTCGCCCTATCTGATGTTCGCCGCCAATCTCATCGCCAGCGGCATCGTCATGTATTTCGTGATGTACACGATGATCGACAGCACGGCGGAGCTCTATAATAACCTCAACAACGCCTACATGACGCTGATGATGGTCACGTCGATGGCCTTGTTCATGCTGTGGATGATGCCCGCGATGTTCCCGGACCGGAGAACCAACATCATCCTCAACGTGGTTTTCGCGGGAACCTTCCTGCTGTCGCTGTTCGGGATGCGGACCCAGGCGCTGGTCGGCAATGACCAGTTCCTCCGCGCCATGATCCCGCATCACTCGGGCGCGATCCTGATGTGCGAGAAATCGGCGATCACCGATCCCGAGATCAAACGGCTGTGCGAGGGAATCCTGGCCTCGCAAACCGCCGAGATCGCGCAGATGAAGGGGTTGCTTAAGCGCTAGCTTGGCGCGCCCGGTACGGCTTAATGTGAAGGAGAATGGAATGTCCGCAGTGATTATTAGTCGCGCTGCCTTGGTCGCCGCGCTGGTTGCCCTTGCCTCGCCGACCCTGGCCCATGGACCGGCGGTGAAACCGGTGCCGACTGCGACGGCGGTTGCTCCCGAAGCGCGCGGCGCGGCGGCGAGCGTCGATGCCTTCCACGCGGCCTTGCGCCGGGGCGACGCCAAGGCCGCTGTCGCCTTGCTCGCCGACGACGTTTTGATCTTTGAATCGGGCG
>JBDSOV010000027.1:0-3926 GCA_039914575.1 Sphingomicrobium sp. | reverse complement strand
TCGCCTTGCTGGCGCTGATTGGCGGCATTGCGACTGGCGGCGGGCAGGGTCCGATCCAGATGATCAACGCCTCGTTCGGCCAGCACATGCAATTCTTCCAATTCTATCTCGCCGCCACGGTGCTGACGCTGTTGCCGGTCACCGCTGACCTCGAGAATCGGTCGCGGCTACATCGCAAGCTGCGCGAAAGCGAGGCCGGCTACCGGATGCTCGCCGAATTTTCGAGCGACCTGATCCTCAGTCTCAAGGTCGACGGGACGATCCGCTATATCTCCCCATCGTGCCGCCAGCTGGGCTATGAACCGAAGCAATTGGTCGGGCGCAACTGCTCGTCGCTGATCGCGCCCGACCATCTCGCCGATGCGTCGGCGGCGCATTTGCGGTCACTCGAAATGGGTGGCGAAACCAACCGCTTCGAATATCTTGCGCTGACCGCGTCGGGCGAGCAGCGTTGGCACGAAACCCACGCGCGGCTGATCGTCGACGAGGACGGCAATCCCGACGGAATTTTGAGCATCGTCCGCGATGTTCATGCGCAAAAGCAGGTCGAGCAGAAGCTGGCCACCGCGGCATTGGTCGACTCGCTGACCGGGCTCAACAACCGGCTGGCTTATCGTGCGGCAGTCGAGCGGCGCCAGCCAGGCGTCGGCGATGCCGGCGCATGCGTCGCGATGCTCGACATCGATTATTTCAAGCAGGTCAACGACCGCCATGGCCATGATGCCGGTGACATTGTGCTGCGCGGCTTCGCCGATGTGGCACGGCGGATTGTGCGCGATGGTGATGTGGTGGCGCGGGTCGGCGGCGAGGAATTTGCATTCTTCTTCCCCAATACCGCACTTCCGCAAGCGCTCGCCGTCTGCGACCGGCTGCGCTCGGAACTGGGTGCGACGATCTTCCGCGTGGGCACGACAGCGATTAACGTGACTGTCAGCGGTGGGGTCGCCGAACTCGGCGCCGACGGCCTCGACCACGCGCTCAGGATCGCCGACATGGCGCTGTATCGCGCCAAGCAAGCGGGCCGCAATCAGCTCGCGCTGGCGGCCTAGGCGAAATTGAAACTGATGCTGAGCCGCTCGGCCCTGGCGGTGCCGGGCAGGACTTCGTGGCGAAGGAAGCTTTCCCACATGAGCAGCAGCCCCGGCCGCGGCTCGATTGTCACGAATTGGCGCAACGGCTCGGGCGCGTCGGCGCGACGCTGGGGGGCGGCCATCATCATCGGCAGGCGCGGATCCTCAAACCGGATCGCGCCCGAACCTAGCGGCGCTTCGACGTAGAAGGTACCCGAGAGGATGCTGTGGGGGTGGATGTGGCCGCTGTGGTGGCCGCCGCTCTTGAGGAAATTGACCC
The DNA here is from genome assembly GCA_039914575.1 of Sphingomicrobium sp. Lineage (GTDB taxonomy): Bacteria > Pseudomonadota > Alphaproteobacteria > Sphingomonadales > Sphingomonadaceae > Sphingomicrobium. The sequence continues at coordinate 2,576 of JBDSOV010000027.1, read as the reverse complement.
ACAGGCTGTCGAGCTTGGGCTTGACCTCCCACGCCAGCTCCTTCGCAAAGGCGGCGGCGTGGCGGGTCAGCAGGCGCTTCAAGTCGGCGAACGCCGGGTCGCGGACGGGCAGATCGTCGAGCGAGGCGTAGCTGGTGTAGCCCTTGTAGCCATGCTCGCGGCTCCACCTCACCCCGGCGCGGTCGTCGGCGGCGAGGCTGCGGATCGAATAAGCGAGGTCGTCGAGCAGGGCGGGCTCGTCGATCTGGTCCTCGTACAGGTTGGTGACGAACAACGGGCGGATGGTCATGTGCGGCGCATAGCCGGGCTCGGCGGCAATCGCTACTTTCACTCGCCCACCGTAAACAAGAGCCAAGCGCTAAGAGAACGTGTTTCCTCCGCAGCGAACAGTCGACGCAGCTTCACTGGAATGATGCGCCGCCCACTCGATTCCAAAACCTGTCGAGCCGATTGTTTGTCGACCAGATCAGCTGGAGACCAAAGAAGGCTAGCCTGATTGCGAGCAGACAGAGTGGTATCCAGATTATTGCAAAGAGAAGTAACCAGCCAGAATCCCCGTAAGTCAATGCGATAACGAACTGGGTCGACCCTCCAAATATCATCCCGCCAATCGCCGTCTCGAACAGCTTTTTTATAAGGTCCTGACGCCCGAAGTGCCGGACGATTTGGATGATTAGCATCACGTATGTCAGCGCCATCGTTGCTAGGATGAGCTGCGTCTCCCCAGGCAGCGAGTGCATGATTTCGAGCATCAACAGCGATGTCATTACGACTAAGGTAGTGCCATATGTCAGCACCAGGAGGAGCTTGAATTTTGCGCGTGAACAGTCGGTAAGCGCGATTATATAACTACCGGCGAAGCCTGCAAATCCGACTGCCAACATAAAATAGTTCACGTCGCGCGACGCCTCGATCGGGCCTTGGCCGAATGCGGTCAGCGCCAGGCCGAACCCGGCAAAGGCAAATACGAAGGCCAGACACTCGCGGGCCACCTCGGGCAATATGGATAGTAGGCTATCCTCGGCCATACGCACCGGCGCTGCCCACTGGAAAATTGCCAGCACGGGCAGCGGTGCAAGCATTCGCGCCATTCCCACCGGATCAGAAAATAGTCCGACGATCGCGAGCCAGGCCGTGATCGCCAGACGCGCCGCCATTCTTTGTTCAAGGCGACCGTCCCGGACGGCGTGGGCTATAAGCAACAGCGCCACGAAGAGGCCAAATCGCGCGACGAGATAAACGCTGCCTCCACTTAGCATATAACTTTCACGCTCGAGGGCGGGAAAGGGGTTCAAGAAGAAGGACAGTGCCACGAGTACGAAAAATGGAGTGGCTTTTTTCATCGTTGCGAGGTCCTGATCTACTGACGCGACCCTTCTTTACCGATAATTCCTTAATCTAATTCCAGCGTGATAAGTTTTACCGAGCTGGCGTTGCCGTGCTCAACGCGTCTTCCAAACGGGGGCAATTATCTCAACGTCGCCAGCCATAGGGCGAGACCGCGCGGGCTTTTGAGGCGAATGACCTTATGCTCGTGGCCGCGCAGGCTTTGCTCGGTGCGTTGGCGCGGGCCGTGATTCCAGCGGATGACATACCACAGAAAACCCGGGTCGAACCGCTCGGGGCAATTGTCGGGCATGTCGGGACGGGTGCGGCCGTAATTGGTCACGATCCGCTTCATCAGGCGCCACAGGCACAAGGGCAGCGGGTAATCGAGGTGCACCACGGTGTCGGCGCGGTTCAACCGCATCGCCATCGTCGATCCGTAATTGCCCTCGATCAGCCAGCGCTCCTTGGCCACTTCGACCGCCAGCAGTCCGCGCAACCGGTCATTGCCCTCGTCGATCCAGCCGGGCTGCCAATTGAGCTGGTTCATGTGCACCAACGGCAGGCAGAGTTTGGCAGCGAGGACATGCGACACGGTAGACTTGCCCGCTCCGCAAGGTCCGATGATCATCACCCGCTGCATGCGGCTTAGTCCTGGTGCATCCGGGTCGCGACGTCGCTCATGAAGCGCGCATCGTTGCCCGTCGCCAGCCAGTCCGCCTCCGCAGCGATCGCCCCGAGCAGGTCGCTGAGCACCTCGAATTCGCTCTTGTGATAGTTGCCGAGCACGTAGCGGGTGACCCGCGCCTTGTCGCCCGGATGGCCGATGCCGATCCGCACCCGGCGAAAGTCGGGGCCGAGGCTGGCGTCAATCGAGCGCAAGCCGTTGTGGCCCGCAGTGCCGCCGCCAGTCTTGACCTTGACCTTCATCGGCAACAGATCGAGCTCGTCGTGGAAGGTGGTCAGCGCGTCAATGTCCAGCTGGTAGAAGCGCAGCGCCTGCTGCACCGCGTCGCCGCTGTCGTTCATATAGGTTTGGGGTTTCAACAGCAGCACGCGCTTGCCGCCGATCCGGCCTTCACTGATCAGGCTGCGGAATTTCTTCTGCCACGGGCCGAAATTATGGACGTCGGCGATGACGTCGGCGGCCATGAAGCCGACGTTGTGGCGGTGGAGCGCATATTGCGTCCCCGGATTGCCGAGACCTGCCCAGATTTGCATGGCGCGTTCTTCAAACAAAAACGCCCACC
>JBDSOV010000212.1:0-6809 GCA_039914575.1 Sphingomicrobium sp. | reverse complement strand
CCAAACATCACCCACGGATGGATTCGATGTTCGAGGCGCTTGAGCGGGGAGCGGGCCTCGCCGAGGCCGAGCGGGATGGTCAGCGCCGCCAGCACCCCGGCGATGGTGGCATGGACCCCGCTGGCCAGCACCAGCAGCCAAAGCACGGCAAATGCCAGCACGAACGGCCACAATCGGCGCACCCCGAACTGCCCGAGTGCGGCCATGCCGGCGGCGAGCGCCAGCGCGGCACCGAGCGCTACAATGTCGAGCTCGGCGGTATAGACCAAGGCGATCACCAACACCGCGCCAATGTCGTCGACGATCGCGATGGTGACTAAAAGTAGCTTGATCGTCGGCGGCACCCGCGGGCCAAGCAAGGCGAGCAAGCCGATGGCGAAGGCGATGTCGGTGGCCGACGGGATCGCCCAGCCGCGCGCCAGCCCGGGCTCGAAATCGACCACCAGCAAATAGACCAATGCCGGAACCGCCATCCCGCAGGCAGCGGCGATGATCGGCAGGCGGCGCTCGCCTGGGGTCGACAGCCGCCCCTCATACCACTCGCGCTTCACCTCCAGCCCGACCAGCAAGAAAAAGATCGCCATAAGCCCGTCGGCCACGAGCAGATGTGGGGTAAGCATTCCGACGCGCGGCAAGACGACGCCCAGCGGCGCCTCGAGCAGATGATGCCACGCCTCAGCCAATGGCGAATTGGCGAGGACGAGCGCAAGCGCCGCCGCGGCGATCAGCAACAGCCCGGCCGCGCGCTCCTTGCCCCGATCCTGGTCGCCGCTTTCGCTCATCACGGTTGAGGCTAGACCAGCCGCTTGCTCGGGTCGAGCATATGGCGCTGGCATGGCGGGCGGCTTCGCGGTTTAAGGGGGCAGGGAGACATCATGGGCGACACATTGCTGGTCATCGACGAAGGCACGTCGAGCACCCGCGCGATGCTGGTCGATGCGGTGGGCCACAGCGGGGCGATGGCGCAGCGCGCGCTGGCCACGACCTACCCCCGGCCGGGCTGGGTCGAGCAGGATGCCGAGGAGATTTGGCGGCTGACGCTGGCGGCCGCGCGCGAGGCGGTGGGCGACGGCGCCGGGCGGATCGCGGGAATCGGTCTGACCAACCAGCGCGAGACGATCGTCTTCTGGGACCGCAAGAGCGGCGCGGCGCTGGCACCCGCGATCGTGTGGCAAGACCGGCGCACTGCCGATGCGTGCGCTGCGCTTCGCGCGGCGGGGCATGAGCGCCAAGTGCAATCAACCACCGGGCTGCTGCTCGACCCCTATTTCAGCGCGACCAAGATTGGCTGGGCGCTCGACCACTGGCCTGCACTTCGCGCGGCGGGCGACCGTTTGTGCGTCGGGACGATCGAAAGCTGGCTGGTGTTCCGGCTGACCGGCGGGCTGCATGTCAGCGACGCAACCAACGCCTCGCGCACCCAGTTGATGGACCTGCGCGGTGGGTGGGATGACGGGCTGTGCGCCCTGTTCGGCGTGCCGCACGGCGCCTTGCCCGTAATCACCGACTGCGCCGGACCGATTGGCATGACGCTGCCGGAGCATTTCGGCCACCCCATCTTAATCACCGGCATGGCCGGCGACCAGCAAGCGGCGGCGATCGGGCAGGGCTGCTTCAAGCCGGGCGAGACCAAGGCGACATTTGGCACTGGCGCGTTTATCCTGACCCACGCAGGTGATGACCCGCCGGTTTCGGCCAGTCACCTGCTGGCGACTGTCGCGTGGCAGATCGGTGGGGAGCGACGTTATGCGCTCGAAGGGTCGCTGTTCGTTGCCGGGCAGATGATCCACTGGCTGCGCGACGAACTCGGGCTGATCGCGTCGTCGGGCGAATGCGCGGCGCTGGCGCGATCGGTGGCTGACAGCGGCGGGGTGCAAATCGTGCCGGCGTTCGCCGGTCTGGGAGCGCCACACTGGCGGCCGGATGCGCGCGGCGCGATCCTCGGTCTGACGCTGGGCACGGGTCGCGCCCACATCGTCCGTGCCGCGCTTGAGGCAGTCGCCAACCAGTCGGCCGAGCTCCGGCGCGCCTTTGCCGACGCCGGGGTGCATTGGTCGCGGCTCAGGATCGACGGCGGGATGGCGGCCAATGACTTCCTCGCCCAGGATCTGGCCGATGTCCTCGGCATCGCGGTCGAGCGGCCGGCCAATGTTGAAAGCAGCGCGCTCGGCGCGGCGATGCTCGCGGCAATTGGGGCGGGGATGCATTCGACTCTGGAAGCAGCTGGGGCGGCGATGCGCGGGACGGGCGAGGCGTTTGAGCCGGTCATGGAAGCCGATGTCCGCGCCGCGCGCCTGGCGCGCTGGGATCAGGCAGTGGCGGCGGTGATCCTGGCGGGATGATGGTGCCCAGGGGCGGAGTCGAACCACCGACACGGCGATTTTCAATCGCCTGCTCTACCACTGAGCTACCCGGGCGCACCGTCGGGACCTGGTGTCCGTTCGAGCAGCGCGGTCACTAACCGTCGCTCTCGTCGCTGTCCAGCCCGTCCCTGTCCAACCCGTCGGTGTCGGCCGGTGGGCCGGGGATGGCATAGCCCCCGCCAAGCCATTTCAACAGATCGCGGTCCTTGCAGCCGCGACTGCAGAAGGGGGCGTGGTCGGGTTGCGGTGGGTTGCCGCACAGGGGGCATGATTTAGTGGACATGGCCGCCGGACATGGCGAGCGATGCGTCTGGGCACAAGGTTACGTGGCCGCCGATCTGGCGCTCGAGCGCGGCGCTCCACTCGGCTTGGATCGCCGCGATCACGGCGGGATGGGCGGTGATTTCGGTTGCACCAATCGCGGTACCGGCGCGGCGGAGCAGCGCGCGGGCTTCGAACGGCGCACGGTCGCGGGCCAATTCGATCAGCGAGGCGCGGTGACGCGGGCGGACAATCTGGACGAAGCCGAAGCCATTCATCGCGGTGCGCTCGAACGGCTTGGGCAGATAGGTGTCGAGAATCGAGTCGATCGCGATCCGATCGGCCTTGCCGCGCAGGCCAGGGAAATCGATCCCGGTTGATCCGCCAAGGTCGAGCCTGGCAATCGCCCGCGCCGCCGCCCAGGCCGCCATCTGCGCCAGCTTGTCGGGCACCAGCCAGCCGTCGACGTCGATCATGGTCATCGCCGCCGTCGGCTCGATCCGCAATTCGCCGCCTTCGAAGCCGACGATCCCGCTGCGGGCTTCGTCAAGCAGATCGTCCCAGCCGTCGATGACACCAACATGGCCGTCGGCGAGCGGCGGGGCGGGGCGGGGCGACAGCTCGGTGCGGCGGGCGAGGCCGCGCTTCCACGGCTCGCGTCCGCCCAATGCTTCGCGCGTGACTTCGACGAACAGGCTTTTGCCTTCGCTAATGCCCGTCACGCCGTGCGGCAGGAGGAATTGTTCGCCCGCCGCCTCGACCGTCACGCGGGGTGCGATCGCGACCAGCTTCGCCTCAAAGATCGTTCCGGCGGGCGTGACCTGGTCGCGGCGGACGCGGGCCTCGACGATCTCGCCGTTCTCGACCAGGGCCGCGCGGGTTTCGCCGTTCCCGGCCTCGATGATCCACTCAGGCAAGCGCGAAACCCGCCGATTTCAGCAGGTGCCGGGTCTCCGCCAATGGCAAGCCCACGACGTTCGAATAGCTGCCGGCGATATGGCGGACATAGACTTCGCCATAGCCTTGCAACGCATAGCCGCCGGCTTTGCCGCGCCATTCGCCATGGGCGGCGTAAAAGTCGATTTCGTCTGGCGACAGGCGCTTGATCGCGATCATCGTCTCGACCAATTTGCTGCGCGTCGTGCCGTCGGGGAGCGCCAGCGCGACCCCGGTCAGCACGCGATGGCGGCGGCCCGACAGCAACGCCATGCATTTGCGCAGCGTCGCCTCATCCTCGACCTTGGGCAGGATCCGCCGACCGACCGCGACCACCGTATCGGCGGCCAGCACCAGATCGTCAGGGAAATGCGTCGCAACGGCGGCCGCCTTTTCGCGCGCCAGTCGCTCGGCATGGACACGCGGCAATTCGCCGGCGGGGATGCTTTCATCGATATCGGCAGGGTGGATTTGGTCGGGCTGAACCCCGATCCGCGCCAGCAGGTCGAGCCGGCGCGGGCTCGCCGACGCCAGGATCAGGCGCATCAGGCGGGAATGCCGGGGCCCCCGCGCCCGGGCATGAAGCGATAGGTGATGCGGCCCTTGGTCAGATCATATGGGGTCAGCTCGACCAGCACTTCGTCGCCGGTCAGCACGCGGATGCGGTTCTTGCGCATCTTGCCTGCGGTGTGCCCGAGCACTTCATGGCCATTCTCCAGCGTGACGCGAAACATCGCGTTGGGCAGCAGCTCGGCAATCTTGCCGCGCATCTCGAGAAGTTCTTCCTTGGCCATTCAGATCCTTCGGGGTTGATCGTCGAAAAAGTCGCGCCCCTTTAGCGGCGAAGTGGGAATAAGGAAAGGCGCGCCTCAGAGGGTGAGGATCGTCGAACCGGTTGTCCGTCGCTCTTCAAGCGCACGGTGCGCTTCGGCGGCGTTGGTCAAGGCAAAACGCTGATGAATTTCGATCTTCACCGCGCCCGACTTGACGATGTCGAACAACTCCGCCGCCGAGGCCTGCAGCTCATCGGGGTCAGCGATGTAGGTGAACAGGGTCGGTCGGGTCAGAAAGAGGGAACCCTTCTGCGCGAGGATTGCCGGGGAAAAGGGCTCGATTGCGCCCGAGGACTGGCCGAAGCTGACCATCAGCCCGCGCGGCGCGAGGCAATCAAACGAGTGCAGGAAAGTGTCTCTGCCGACCGAATCATAGACGACCGGGAGCTTTGCGCCGTCCGTGATGCGCAGCGTCTCGGCGACGAAATCCTCGCGCGTGTAAATGATCGGATGATGGCAGCCGTGGGCTCGCGCAAGCTCTGCTTTCGCGTCGCTAGAGACGGTACCAATGACTCGGGCACCGAGCGCGGCTGCCCATTGGCACAGGACCAACCCGACCCCGCCCGCGGCGGCATGGACAAGGATCGTGTCGTCGGGCTTCACGACGTAGACCGAGCGCAGCAGCATCCGCGCGGTCATTCCCTGCAGCATCATCGCCGCCGCCTGGTCGAAGTCGATATCCGGCGGAAGCTTGACCAGCCGGTCGGCGTCGATCAGCCGCGCTTCGGCATAGCTGCCGATCGGGCCGGCATAAGCGACCCGGTCGCCGATCGCGAAACCGCTGACGTTTGCGCCGACTGCCTCGACCACGCCCGCCCCCTCTACTCCGGGAATGAAGGGCAGTGGCTGCGGATAAGTGCCCGTGCGGTGATAGACATCGATGAAATTGAGTCCGGCGGCGCGTTGCGCAAGAAGAACCTCGCTTGGGCCGGGGGAGGCGATCTCTACGCCTTCCCAGCGGAGCGCTTCTGGACCTCCGGGCTGATGGACGACGATGGCGTTGGACATGCGGCCTCCTCGACCGATCCAATCGCATGTGCCGCCAAAAAGCGAAACCCCGCCCGGCGCGAGCCGGACGGGGCTTCACATTTCGATCAGCGCAGGATCAGGCCGCGCCGTGCGCCAACGCCGCGAGCAGCAGCAAAGCGACGATGTTGGTGATCTTGATCATCGGGTTGACCGCCGGGCCGGCGGTGTCTTTGTACGGATCGCCGACGGTGTCGCCGGTGACCGCCGCCTTGTGGGCCTCGCTACCCTTGCCGCCGTGGTTGCCGTCTTCGATATATTTCTTGGCATTGTCCCATGCGCCGCCGCCCGAGGTCATCGAGATGGCGACGAACAGGCCGGATACGATCACGCCGAGCAGCAGCGCGCCCAAGGCGGCGAAGCCCTGGGCCTGGCCCGCGACCGCAGCGATCACGAAATAGACCGCGATCGGCACCAGCACCGGCAACAGCGAGGGGATGATCATTTCCTTGATCGCAGCCTTGGTGACGAGATCGACCGTGCGGGCATAATCGGGTTTCGACGTGCCATCCATGATCCCGCTGTTGGTGCGGAATTGCTCGCGCACGTCCTTGACGACGTCGCCGGCGGCGCGGCCGACCGCAGTCATGCCCATCGCGCCGAACAGATAGGGCAGCAATGCGCCGAGCAGCAGCCCGACGATGACATACGGATTCTCGAGGCTGAAGTTCACGTCGAGTTCGGGGAAGTAGAGCTTCAAATCGGTGGTGTAGGCGGCGAACAGCACCAGTGCGGCAAGCCCGGCCGATCCGATCGCGTAGCCCTTGGTCACCGCCTTGGTGGTGTTGCCGACCGCGTCGAGCGCATCGGTCTTGGCACGAACGCTGTCGTCGAGCCCCGACATTTCGGCGATGCCGCCGGCATTGTCGGTGACTGGACCGTAAGCGTCCAATGCGACGACCATCCCCGCCAGCGCGAGCATCGACGTGGCCGCGAACGCGATGCCCATCAGGCCAGCGAGCGCATAAGCGATGATGATCCCGGCGCAGATGACGAGCGTTGGCAAAGCGGTCGATTCAAGGCTGATCGCCAGGCCCTGGATGACGTTGGTGCCGTGGCCGGTCTCGGACGCCTTGGCGATTGATTGGACCGGGCGATAGTTGGTGCCGGTATAATATTCGGTGATCCAGATGATCAGCCCGGTGATGACCAGCCCAAGCAGCATGCACCAGTAAAGATCCATGCCGGTGAAGCTGGTTTCGCCAGCGCTGATCACGGCATTGAGATCGCCAAGCGCATATTGGGTGGCGAAATAGATGGCGATGGCCGAGGTGACCGCAGTTACACCGAAGCCCTTGTACATCGCGCCCATGATGCTGGTTGCCCCTGAGCCCTTGGTGCCGAGGCGGACGAAATAGGTGCCGAGGATCGAGGTCAGGACGCACACGCC
>JBDSOV010000139.1:0-5775 GCA_039914575.1 Sphingomicrobium sp. | reverse complement strand
GCGGTCGGCGCAACGGTCGATCTGTGCGACCGCGCCGGCAAGCCGTTGTTGTTCGTCGTCAATGGCGCCACGCCCAAGGCCAAGATCACTTACGAAGCCGCGGTCGCGCTGTCGCAGCACGGCACGGTCGCCCCGGTCACGCTTCACCACCGCACCGATTACGCCGCCTCAATGATCGATGGCCGGACGGTGATGGAAGTCGATCCCAACGGCCGTTCGGCCCGCGAAGTGGTCGAATTGTGGGATTATATCTCCGACCGTCTCGAAAAGAATTTCCGTCGCACCGTATTTGCCGCGCCTGGCCAGTCGCCGGGCAATGCCGCGACCAGTCCTCGACCCGTCGGTGGCTTCGGCCGCCGCGTGGCCGGCCAGTAACAGGAGTCGCCGACCATGGGCGAGCCCAAAGCCTTTGCTTCACTCTCTTCCGGCCTGCTTGCCCGCAAGGGCGGCGCGCGCCCGGCGATGCGTCCCCAGGGTTTCGGCGGCACGACCGGCGCCAGCCTCGAGGATCTTGGTTGGGACGACATGGGTTTCGAACCGCCCAAGCCGGCCAATCTGCCCGAGCGCGACGAACAACATGATGGTTTTGGCGAGGAAGTCCCGGAGCAGCCGCTGCGCAACCCGCTGGCGGCGCTGACCCCGGCCGGCCAAGTCAGTGTGGTCGGATCGCCGGTCCACGACCAGCGCGCCGAACTGGCCGATGCCTTCAACGCCGTCGAGGTCGAAGGCGACGAGGATTATGACGAGACCGCCGAGCTGTACGAGGGCGAACCGCCCGAGCCCGGCGCCGAAGTGGTTCATATCCCGGCGCGCAAACCGATGGCCTTCACCGCACCGCCGGTCACGGCCCCGACGGTTTCGGCCGCCAGTGTCACTGCCACACCGCGCCGCGAGCTGCGGCCGCGCGCTGCTGCCGGATCCAAGGCCAAGGCTGCGTTCACGCTCCGGCTCGACAAGGAACGTCATTTGAAACTGCGCCTGGCCTGCGCGGTGACCGGCCGATCGGCCCAGCAGCTCGTCACCGACGCGCTCGATGGACTGCTCGCCGCCATGCCCGAGCTCGATGGAATGGCGCAGCGCGCGCCGTCGCCAAGCAAGCGGGCAAGCAATTAAGCGAAGGGAATTTGTGATGGTGAAGTCGCGACGTTTAGGAACCGCTCTGACCGCCATTGGCCTGATCGGTGCGCTCGCTGCCTGCGCCACGCCGGGAACCCGGATCGCCAATCGCGCCTCGATCTTCGGCGACAAGGTTGACCGCTCGAACATCGGCCTTGCCACCCGCGCCCTAGCGGCGGTCGAAACGGGCGATTATGCTGCTGCCGTGACGCTCGCCGAGCGCGCGGTTGGCAACACCCCCAATGACGCCGGCTTCCGCGCATTGCTCGGTAATGCTTATTTCGGCGGTGGCCGCTTCGCCTCGGCGGAGAGCGCCTATCGCGACTCGCTGTCGCTGCTTCCGGGCCAGCCGCAAGTGGTCCTCAAGCTGGCGCTCGTTACCATCGCCCAAGGCAAGACCGACGCGGCTATTTCCGTGCTTGAAGGAGCGCGCAATGTGCTTGATCCGTCGGATTACGGCCTTGCGCTGGCGCTTGCCGGGCAGCCGCAGGCGGCGGTCAATGTGCTTGACGCCGCAGCGCGTGAAGTCGGCGCCGACTCCCGCGTCCGCCAAAATCTCGCGTTGGCCCACGCTTTGACCGGCGACTGGGCGCAGGCCCGCACTGTCGCCGCGCAGGATGTCGCCGCCGACCAAATCGACAGCCGGATCCAGCAGTGGATGGCCTTTGCCAAGCCGGCCAAGGCGTCGGACCAGGTCGCATCGCTGACCGGCTTCACCCCCGCTGCGGTCGATCCCGGCCAGCCAGTGCGGCTTGCGCTGGTGCCGCCGAAGAATGACATCCGACTGGCGCAAGCCGATCCGGTCGCGATCGCTCCGGTGGCCGAACCCGCTCCGCCGATGGTTGCGGAAGAAGCTGCGCCGGTTGAAGTTGCCGCGATTGAAGCGCCCGTCGCCGACGTCCTGCCCGAATCTGCCGTGGCCGATGCTCCGGTCGAGGCTGCAGAGCCGACCCCGGCGCCAATCATGGTTGCCGCCACCCCGGTGGTTGCGGTCGAGCAACTCCGCGCTTTCGCCGAAGCGATTGCCGCGCCAGCCGCCCGTAAAGTCTTGGCCAGGCCAGGCCTGTCGCCGCGCGCCGCGAGCCTGACCGATGGCCGCTTGCCGGTGCGCCGCGCCGCCTTTGGTCGTGCGTCGGGCAAAAGTCGCTCGGTGGTCCAGTTGGGGGCTTATAACTCGCGCGCCTTTGTTGCGGTTGCGTGGGCCAAGCTTGCCATTAAATATCCGGCATTGCGCGGCTATTCGCCCACGACGGCGCGGTTCGAAAGCTCACGCGGCACCGTTTATCGCCTGTCGGTCAGCGGCTTCGATACGGGTGGCCACGCCCGACAGATGTGCTCGTCGCTCAAAACCAATGGCGCGGCTTGCTTCGTCCGCTCGGTCGCCGGCGATGTGCCAGTCCGGCTGGCTTCGCTTTAACGCGCCAGGCGCTCGGCGGTGAGCAAGTCCAAGCAGGCCATCCTCACGGCGACGCCCATCTCGACCTGAAGAATGATCAATGACCGCTCGGGATCGTCGGCTAACGCGCCTTCGATCTCGACGCCGCGATTGATCGGGCCGGGGTGCATCACCACCGCATTTGGCGCCGCCTGCGACATGCGCGCCGCGGTCAGCCCGTAGCGCTCGAGATATTCGCCCGGCGCATCGCCAAATTCTTCGTCGAGCCGCTCGCGCTGGATGCGCAGCATCATCACCGCATCGGCGCCATCGACCGCGGCATCGATCGAGCCGTCGCCGTGGAAATCGTCGGGTAATAGCTCGGGCGGGCCGGCCAGTCGGATCTCGGCACCGAGGCGGGTCAGTAATTTGACGTTGGAATGGGCTACCCGGCTGTGCTTGAGGTCGCCGCAGATCGCAATTTTCAGCCCCTCGATCCGACCGAAGCGACGGCGCAGGGTGGCGGCGTCAAGCAGGGCCTGGGTCGGATGTTCGCCCGAACCGTCACCGGCGTTGATCACCGGGCAATCCATGATCGTGGCGATGTTTTCCGGGGCGCCGCTGGTGCCGTGGCGGATGATCAGGGCATCGGGCCGCATCGCATTCAAGGTGCGCGCGGTATCTTCCAGCGTCTCGCCCTTCTTGATCGAGCTCATCTCAACCTGCATCGTCACCACTTGCGCGCCAAGACGATTGGCGGCGATCTCGAAGCTCAGCAGGGTGCGGGTCGAATTTTCGAAGAAGGCGTTGACGATGGTCAGCCCGTCGAGCTGGTCGGCGTTCCGCCGCGGCTGGCGGTTGTAATCGAACCAACGGTCGCCGTCATCGAGGATCTTGGCGATGTCGGTGTCGCTCAGGCTGTCGATCGAAAGAAGGTCCATGTGGCTCGTGGATAGTCGGCCATTGGCGGCTTGGCCAGCATCCCCAATCTTGAAGGTTGTTAATCGCGGTTAACTATCGGATAAAGAAATCGACAGGGGGGCCGTCAAATGACCAAAGTTAACGTTGCGCCGACCGCGAAACGACTCGAATCGCTCGATTTCGTGCGAGGGTGCGCGCTGTTCGGCATTCTGCTGATGAACATCAATGGCATGGGCCTTGGCCCGGCCTATGACAATCCAACCATCGCCGGCGGCGCCACCGGGATCAATTTGTGGACGTGGCTGGTCATCAACATCGGCTTCGAGGGGACCCAGCGGGCCTTGTTCTCGATGCTGTTCGGGGCCGGGGTGATCCTGCTGACGGGGCGCATGGAAGCATCGGGGCGGGGCGACACGGGCGACATCTTTTTCCGTCGCAACCTGTGGCTGATAGGCTTCGGCCTGATCAACAGCTGGGTGCTACTGTGGGGTGGCGACATTCTTTATTATTACGGCATCACCGCCTTGTTCCTGTACGCCTTTCGCAATCTTCCGGGGCGGACCCTGCTCATGCTCGGGGTCGGCGCCTTGTTGCTTGGGGCGGCGTGGACGGCGATCGACACGCAACGACTGCTCAACCTGCACGACGAAGCGAAAGTGGCGGCGCAAGTCGTCCCTGCCGCGCGCACCGAGCAGCAGACGAAAACCATCGCGAAATGGGAGGAAAAATCGCGCGACGGGCCGACGCCGGCGGCTTATGCCGAACTGCGCAAGTCCAACACCGCCTCTTACTCCAGCGCGCTTCTCACCCGGGCCGAACGGATCAAGCACGCCCAGTCATGGTATTTGTATCGCTATTTCTTCGACATTTTCGGGATGATGATGCTTGGCATGGCCTTCTTCCGGCTGGGCTTGCTAACGCTTGAAGCGCGCACGCGAACCTATGTCGGGATGGTCGCCGGAGGATATGCGATCGGGCTGACAGGCAATATCCTCGAAGCGCGCTGGATCATGGACCATGGCTTCACCGCCTTGGCATATTATCAGGCGTCGATCAGTTACGACCTCAGCCGGCTGGCGACGACGATGGGGCATCTTGGACTGCTGATGCTGTTTCTGCGCTCGGGCTTCCTGCCATTCGTGCGGCGATCGATGGCGGCGGTGGGGCGGATGGCGCTGACCAATTATCTGACCCATTCTGTGGTCGCGCTGATCATCTTCGTGTTCCTCAAGCAATGGGGATCGATGGAGCGGCACCAGCTTTACTATATCGTATTCGCGGTTTGGGCGGTGCAATTCGTGCTGAGCCCGATCTGGCTCAAGCATTACCACTTCGGCCCGGTCGAATGGCTGTGGCGCAGCCTGACCTATGGCAAGGCGCAGCCGTTCCGCAAGGACATGCCGCCGCGCGCGCCCACGTCCGAGCCGGTCGTGGTTTAGACCGCCACCAGCGCGTCGATTGCGCCCTGCAAGATGTGCGCTGCGGCATGGGCGTCGATCTTGGTGGCGCGCTTGGCGCGGCTGACATCGGCCTCGATCATCACCCGCTCGACCGCGATCGTCGACCAGCGCTCGTCCCACAGCAAAAGCGGCAGGCCAAGCGGCAAGAGATTGCGGGTGAAGGCGCGGACCGACTGGGTGCGCGGCGAATCGCTGCCGTCCATGTTCAAGGGCAGCCCGACCACCAACCCGACGATCGAGTGGCGAGTGGCGGCGGCGCGGAGCGTCGCAAGGTCGGCGGTGAATTTGGTTCGCTGGATCGTCCCGGCCGCGCTGGCGAAGCTCCAACCGGAGTCGCAGGTGGCGAGGCCGATGGTCTTGGTGCCGACGTCGAGCGCCATCAGCCGCCCGCCGCTTTCGGGCAGCGCCACGCGATAGTCGGCGGCACTGACCGCGATCATCGGGTTGCCCGGTAAGCCGCCAGCCGCCGCGCGGCATCGGCGCGGATCGAACCCCAGAACAGAGCGAAATCGAACGGGTGGTAATTGTTACCGGGCAGGACGAACCCGCCGGCGCTGGGGAGGGCGCCATTAACCAGCAACAGACCATCGTCGCAGCGCGCGCCGACCTGGCCGGGAGCCGAGGTCGCGGTCGAATAGTCCGCCGATGGCTGGAGCGTTCCGAGATTGGCCGACGCGGGAGCCGCACCGCCGGCGGTTCCGGTCAACGGATTGACGCACACCATGTCGGCGCGCTGACGGATGATGCCAGTGGGGCCCTTGGTGCCGATCCAGCTGTCCAGGATCAAACCGGGATTGGCCGGCTCGGCAAAGCTTTGCCACGACAATATGCAGCCGACCTCGTCGGGCGCGGCACAAGCGGTGCGGCCCATTGCGGGCAAGTCGGCGGTCGCCGACAACGGCC
>JBDSOV010000067.1:0-3846 GCA_039914575.1 Sphingomicrobium sp. | reverse complement strand
GGCCGCTTCGGCAAAGCGATCGACTCCGGCCAGCATGCGACTCCAGCTCGCATACACTGCGGCCTGCGGCGCTTGCCGCACCGCAGCGGCATAATGATTGCAAGAGCTATCGCGCTCGCCACTCGCCACTCGCAACCGCGCTAGCGCTTCAAGCGCGTCGGTCCAGTCAGGCGCCTTGGCAATTAGCGTCTCGAGCACATTGCGCGCCTCGTCAGCGCGTCGATCCGCGTCGAGCGCTTGCGCATAGCCAAGCCACGCCTCGGCATTGTCCGGCTCCGCGCCAACCACCTGCAAATATAGCCCGGCCGCCGGCTGTCCTGTTTCAAGCGCCATTCGCGCGCGCCCATGAGACGCCTTGGCATTGGCCGGATCGAGCTGCGACGCGACTTCATAACTGGCGAGCGCATCGCGCTTGCGGCCAAGCGCCCGCTCGGCGCCCGCGCGGATCGACCAGTAGCGCGCCAGCCCTTGCATTGCCGGTTCGCTCGCGGTGAGCAGCGCCAGCGCCTCGTTGGCGCGTCCATCGCCAGTCAGGATCAGGCACAGGTTGAACAGGGGCTCGACATTGTTCGCGTCGGTGTCGATCGCCCGGCGCAACAGGGCTATGGCGCGCTCGGCCTCGCCCTGTTTCGACCAGTATAGGGCCGCGCTGTTAAGGATCGATGCGTCACCCGGCGCGAGGGCCACGGCGCGGTCGTGCAAGGCCGCCGCGTCGCCTAAACGACCGCCCCGTGCCGCCGCCACCGCTTGCTCGCGCAGGCGCGCCGCTTCGGCGCTGGTCAATCGCGAAACCAACCGGTGATGGCGAACCGGCCAATCGGAGCGAAGGGGGGGATATAGGTGACCGAATGGGGGCACGGGACGGCAAACAGATTGAGTGCATTGAAGCGGGGACGGTAGCCCGCGACGACGTCTCCATCGTCGTCGTAAAAATTGAGATAGCCGCCCCAGTCGGGCTTCCATTCTTCGCGGCAGAAACTGAGGACATAAGCGATGCGCCATCTTTCGGCGACGTGGCTGTCAATATGAAGGCTCAAGAAGTGCCCGGGGGCGTAAAGTGTCGCCTGGGCATCCCCTTTGCAAATCGAAGGAATCCCGGTGACATCGCGGATCAAGCCGAGGAATTGTTCGGCGTTGATATGCTCGAGCAAGAGATCGTGTGGACCGCCCTTGTCCCATCCGCCGAGATAGGCGCCGAGGATCGGATAATGCGCGAACTGGAATGCGTAATCGCCCTTCCGGGCAGCTTCCACCGTGGCGCCCGCGATGCTTTGCAGATGGCTGGCCGGGTCGGCCCCCAGTTCCTCCGCGCGGACGCTGTTGGGTCCATCGCTACCGGCCTGCCACGCCATTCCCCAAGGCGTTGCTCGTGCGAGTATGCCGTGAATTTCGGCCGCCGCGGCCTGGCTAAGCACATCGCGCACCTGGACCCGCCCGTCGCGCTGGAACTGCCTGCCCAGGCTCGTCCGGTCTAGTCCGGGATTGAGCGTGAAAAGTTCGCGGGCCACATATCCTCTAACGTCTTTGAGTTCGCGGCGATGAGCGGTAGGCAATTTGCACAGAGGTAACAAGCGTCACAGGGGCGAAATGACGGACCCAGAGCCATGCTGAGCGAAGATCAACGCACCACCTTGAGGGACCAGTACCGAACGAAGGGTATCGTCCGGATTCCCGCGTTCCTTGCCGGCGAGCGGGCCACCGAGCTCCACCAGCAGCTGCGAGATCGCGGCGACTGGCTCCAGCTATTCAACAGCGGCGACAAATTGTTCGAACTTGATCGCGCGGCGCGCGCGGCGATGGACGATGTGCGCCAGGCCGCGCTCGACCAGGCAATTTACGCCGGCGCCAGCAAGGGCTTTCAATATCGCTACGAAACCATCCGCGTGCCCGACGAGCAAGCCGAGCGAAAACGCAGCAGCGACCCTCTCGCCCACCTGGCGCTCGAGCTGTCGGGCGGGGCGATTCGAGACTTGTTTCGCGACATCACCGGGGAGTCGGAGATCCGCTTCGCCGATGCGCAGGCAACTGCTTTTTCGCCGGGAGATTTTCTCACCGGGCACGACGATCGTTTCGCCGGCAAGAACCGGCGCGCCGCCTACGTGCTCGGACTGACGCCGGTGTGGCGGATCGAGTGGGGTGGACTGCTAATCGTTCATGGCGAGGATGGCGAGGCCGCACGCGCTTATCCGCCGATGATGAATTTGCTGACATTGTTTCGAGTGCCGCTGATGCACAGCGTGAGCGAGGTGACCCGAGCCGCGACGTACCGGCGCTATTCGGTGACCGGCTGGCTCCGCGATTGAGCGAGCGCACGCTTTTGCTCGCGGAACCGATGAGTCAGTGCGACTGGCTCGAACGCGACGACCAATCTTTCGCGCTCGCATTTCGCGGAGGCAAGCGCCGCGGCTAGGCCGCCGAAATTGCCAGCGCGCCATCGCCTTCGTCGACCTTGACGGTCGAGCCGTCGTGGACCTTCCCCGCGAGGATCGCGTCGGCCAGCGGATCCTGCAGATATTTCTGCACCGCGCGCTTGAGCGGCCGCGCGCCATAGACCGGGTCATAGCCAACCCGGCCGAGCCACAGGCGGGCGGCGTCGGTCAGGTCGAGCCTGATCTTGCGCTCGTCGAGCAGGCGCTGGAGGCGGGCGACCTGAAGATCGACGATCGGCGCCATGTGGCTGGCCGACAGGCGGTGAAACAGGATGATCTCATCGAGCCGGTTGAGGAATTCGGGGCGGAAATGCCCGCGAACGATTTCCATCACCTGGCCTTCGACCTGAGCGACATCCTCATCCTCGCCAAGCGACGCGAGATACTGGCTGCCGAGGTTGGAGGTGAGGATGATGATGGTGTTGGCGAAATCGACGGTTCGCCCTTGCCCGTCGGTGAGGCGGCCGTCGTCGAGCACCTGGAGAAGGACATTGAATACGTCGGCGTGGGCTTTTTCGACTTCGTCGAACAACACCACCTGATAGGGGCGGCGGCGGACGGCTTCGGTCAGGACGCCGCCTTCCTCATAGCCGACATAGCCCGGCGGCGCGCCGATCAGGCGGCTGACGGCATGCTTCTCCATATATTCGGACATGTCGATGCGGACCATCGCGCTGTCGTCGTCGAACAGGAAACCGGCGAGGGCTTTCACCAGCTCGGTCTTGCCAACCCCGGTCGGCCCGAGGAACAGGAAGGAGCCGAGCGGGCGGCCCGGATCCTGAAGCCCGGCGCGGGCGCGGCGGACGGCGGCGGAGACGGCTTTGACGGCATCGGTCTGGCCGATCACCCGCGCACCGATCGCGGACTCCATGTTGAGCAATTTCTCGCGCTCGCCCTCGAGCATGCGTTCGACCGGGACGCCGGTCCAGCGGCTGACCACCGCAGCAATGTCCTGGTCGGTCACCTCCTCGCGCAGCATCGCGCCTTTCGAGGCGACCGCGGCGTCGGCGAGCTTCTTCTCAAGTTCAGGGATGCGGCCGTATTGTAGCTCGCCAGCCTTGGCGAGATCGCCGCCGCGCTGGGCCTGGTCGAGCTCGATCCGGGCGGCGTCGAGCTGGGCCTTGAGTTCGGCCTCGGCGCTAATCTTTTCTTTCTCCGCCTGCCAGCGGGTGGTGAGCTCGGATGATTGCTGCTCGAGATTGGCGAGCTCGCCTTCGAGGGTCGCGAGGCGGTCCTTCGAGGCGGTGTCTTTCTCCTTCTTCAGCGCCTCGCGCTCGATCTTGAGCTGGATGATCCGCCGGTCGAGATTCTCGATCTCTTCGGGCTTGGACTCAACCTCCATCCGCAGGCGACTGGCCGCCTCGTCCATCAGGTCGATCGCCTTGTCGGGCAGGAAGCGGTCGGCGATGTAGCGGTT
>JBDSOV010000062.1:0-3863 GCA_039914575.1 Sphingomicrobium sp. | reverse complement strand
CTTCAACGATTATGAAGTCGGCAAGCGCGCCGGGTTCAAGCCCGCCGACATGCTCAACATGTTCGACGCCGCCGCGCGGGTGGTACAGAGCGGCGGAATCCCCGACGCTTTGGTGGGCCTCGACCGCTTCGCCGCGCGCAAAGCCGTGGTCGATTTGCTCGATGCCGAAGGCGCACTGGTCAAGGTCGAGGACCGCCAGATTGCTACCCCTTATGGCGATCGCTCGGGCGTGGTGATCGAGCCGTGGCTGACCGACCAATGGTATGTCGACGCCGCAACCCTGGTGAAGCCGGTGATTGAGGCGACACGCGCCGGCAAGATCAAGATCGTGCCGGAAAGCTGGTCCAAGACCTGGTTCAACTGGCTCGAGAATATCCAGCCGTGGTGCGTCTCGCGGCAATTGTGGTGGGGCCATCGCATCCCGGCGTGGTTTGATGCCGACGGCAACATCTTCGTCGCCGAAACCGAGGCCGAAGCCCGCGCTCAGGCCGGCGACCGCTCGCTGCGCCAGGACGAGGACGTCCTCGACACCTGGTTCTCCTCCGCGCTGTGGCCCTTCGCCACGCTTGGCTGGCCCGAGCAGACGCCCGACCTCGCCCGCCACTACCCCAATGACGTGCTCATCTCCGGCTTCGACATCCTGTTCTTCTGGGATGCACGCATGGCGATGCAGGGGATGGAGTTCATGAAGGAGGTGCCCTGGAAGACGCTTTACCTCCACGGCCTGGTCCGCGATTCCAACGGCGCCAAAATGTCCAAGTCGAAGGGCAATACCGTCGATCCGCTCGGCCTGATCGACCGCTACGGGGCCGACGCCTTGCGTTTCACCATGGCGGCGATGGAAAGCCAGGGCCGTGACATCAAGCTCGATGAAAAACGCGTCGAGGGCTATCGCAACTTCGCCACCAAATTATGGAACGCCGCGCGCTTCCTCCAGGGCAATGGGGTCGGGGCTTCGCAGAGCATCGCGGCGCCCAAGGCGACCCTCCCGGTCAACCGCTGGATCATCGGCGAAGTCGTCGCGACGCTCGACGCAATGAACAAGGCGATCGCCGACCTCCGCTTCGACGACATGGCCGCCGCCATCTACCACTTCACCTGGGGCACCTTTTGCGACTGGTATGTGGAGTTGGTCAAAGGTGCGTGGGATGACGAAACCAAGCAGGTCGCCGCCTGGGCGTTCGACCAGATCCTCGTCATGCTTCATCCGCTGATGCCGTTCATCACCGAGGAATTGTGGAATTCGATGGGTGCAGGGGAGCGCGACGATTACCCCCTGATCACCGCCAAATGGCCGCAGCCCGGAGCGATTCGCGACGTCCAGGCCGCGACCGACATTGGCAATTTGATCGACATCATCGATCAGGTCCGCGCGCTTCGGGCCGAGCTGACCATCCCGTGGAGCGCCGCGCTCGTGCCGCACGTCATCGGCGGCGATGCGGCGACCATCGATCGCTTAAACGCCAACTCCGCCACCTTGTCGCGAATGGCGAAGCTCGATCCCCCACTCACCTCTGACAACGTGCCCGCCGGCTCCGCCCAGATCGTCATCGGCGGCACCACCGTGGCCTTCCCGCTCGGCGACGCGATCGACCTCGATGCCGAGAAATCCCGCCTCGCCAAGGCGATCGCGGCAGCAGAAAAGGACCGCGACGGTCTCGCCGCCCGCCTCGGCAACCCCGCCTTCACCGATCGCGCCAAACCCGAAGCCGTCGAAAAAGCCCGCGCCGACCATGACGCGCGTGGGGCCGAGGCCGAACGGCTGGCGGCGGCGTTGGCACGGTTGGGTTAGTCCCGAGGCGCCGCGACCTCCATCGCCCCTTGTGCGATACACACCGTCACCGGGGTCTTCGCCGCAATCTCGCCGTCGATCGAAATCTTCTGCCGCGGCCGCGCTTCCAGCCGCAGCGTCTGGCCGCGCCATTCGGTCACCGTCTGGTCGCGATGGCGAAGCTTGAACAGGGTTGCGAACCAACTCCACGCCAGTCCCCACAGGCTCTTACCAGTCACTGCCTGGATTACGATCTCCCCCGAATCCACCGCCTGGCTCTCGACCAGTTCGACCCCGCCGTGATGGGTGCCGTTGGCTATCCGCGCCTCGGTCGCCCACACCTTGCACACTTCGCCATCGTCCAGCGTCACGCGCAGCCGGAACGGACGGAAATGGAACGCGCTTCGGGCCGCCCAGATCAGGTAACCGACCATCCCGAGATAGCGCTTCAGCTTGTGCGGCACGGTATCGGCGATCAGCGGTGACAGGCCCAGTGCCGCCGCGTTGACGAAATAATCGCCGTCGATCACGCCCAGGTCGATCCGCCGCCGGCGGCCGTTGGCGATCACGTCGACCGCCGAATCGAGGTCGGGCGCCATGCCCATCGATCCGGCGAAACTGTTGGCGGTGCCCAGGGGCAGGATCGCGAACACGGTGTCCTTGCCGACGAAATGGTCGATCGTGCTCGAAAGGCTGCCGTCGCCGCCGCCGATGATCACCATCGGCGCGCGCGCCACCGCGTCGATCACCGAACTGTCCATTTCTTCGGGTTTGTGGATCGCGATGGCGTCGATCAGCTCGACCCCGGCAAGCTCGAGCTTCGCCCGCGCCTCGTCGAACACATCGGCGCCGCGGCGGCTCATGGCGTTGACGATCAGGATCGCCTGTTTGGGGAGCGTGTCATCCATGGCCCCTTAGCGACTTTGAGCCGCGAGAGTTCCGTTCGTCCCGAGCCTTGGTCGAAGGACGTCTCGACTTCGCTCGACACCAACGGGTAAGAGTTGTCGCATGTCGTCTTATCCCGCCTTGCGTATGCGCCGCTGCCGTACCGCGCCGTGGATCCGCTCGATGCTGGCCGAGCATCGGTTGCATCCCAGCGACCTCATCTGGCCCTTGTTCATTGCCGACGGAAACGACACGGAGGAGCCGATCGCCTCGCTGCCCGGCGTGTCGCGCTGGACGGTCGACCGGCTTGCCGCCCGCGCCCGCGAAGCGCGCGATCTCGGAATTCCGTGCATCGCGCTTTTCCCAAATACACCAAGCAACTTGCGCACCGACGACGCGCGCGAGGCGCTCAATCCCGACAACCTCATCTGCCGCGCGATCAAGGCGATCAAGGATGCGGTTCCCGAGGTCGGAATCCTCACCGACGTCGCGCTCGATCCCTACACCACCCACGGCCATGACGGGCTGGTCGACGACCGTGGCTGCATCGCCAATGACGATAGTGTTTTGATCCTGATCGACCAGGCACTGGGCCAGGCCGCTGCCGGGGCCGACATCGTCGCGCCGTCGGACATGATGGACGGCCGGGTCGGCGCAATCCGTAGCGGACTTGAGGCTGGCGGTTACTGCGACGTCGCGATCATGGCTTACGCCGCCAAATATGCCTCGGCATTTTACGGCCCGTTTCGCGATGCGGTCGGCAGCGCAGGGCTGCTCAAGGGCGACAAGCGCACCTACCAGATGGATCCCGCCAACGTCGCCGAGGCGCTGCGTGAGGTCGAGCTTGATCTCGCCGAGGGCGCCGACATGGTGATGGTCAAGCCCGGCCTCGCCTATCTCGACGTGCTGGCGCGGGTGAAGGATGCGTTCGGCGCGCCGACCTTCGCTTATGCAGTGTCGGGCGAATATGCGATGATCGAGGCTGCGGCGGCGGCCGGAGCGGGAGACCGCGACGCTTTGGTGATGGAAACGTTGATGGCGTTCAAGCGCGCCGGTGCAACCGGGGTGCTGACCTATCACGCTCCGCTCGCTGCGCGACTGATCGCCGGGTGACGTCGCCGGCCGGTACGGGCGCCGTCGCGGCGCGCCATATCGGCATGATCGGAATCATCCTGATCGCCGCCAACGGCATGATTGGCACCGGCAT
>JBDSOV010000056.1:0-3226 GCA_039914575.1 Sphingomicrobium sp. | reverse complement strand
CTGAATCGACCTGCCGACGCATGTAGGAGGCAGCATAGGTGACGTCGAAATTGGCGATCTTGCCCTGGACAGTCAGCGCCGCCTGGATCCATTTGTCCTTCAGCTTCTCCGGATTGAACTGCATGGTTTCATAATCGTCGAGGCCGCGCTCCTCGGCGAACGAGCCGTTGGCCTTCTGAATTTGGCCGATGACCTCGGGCGTAATGGTCCAATTGTCGTTGAGGTCGATCTTCAACGCCGCGCGGGCGCCATAGGTATCGACGTCGTTATAGTCGTTTTCGGCGAGGTTCGCATTGTCGAGGACGAGCGTATTGCCCGTCGGGGCGCCGCCGAACTTGTCAGGGGCGAACTCGGTCATGACTCGCTGGCCGCGGATATTGTCGATGTAACCGCCGTCGTGGCGATACCAGCCGACGATACGCGCTGCCATGTTGCTGGAAATGGGCAGGTTGACGAAGCCTTCGCCGGTATAGCCCCAGTCGCCATGCGCGACCTTGTTGAGCTCCAGGTTTATCGCACCATAGGTGCCGTTGAGGTCGGGCTTGTTGGTGATGATGCGGATCGTGCCGGCCTGGCTCGACGCTCCATAGAGCGTGCCTTGCGGACCGGCGAGCGCCTCGATCCGGGCGATGTCGAAAATGTGGATGTCGAGCGCACCGGTGATGGTCGTGATCGGCTGCTCGTCGAGGTAGGTGCCGACGCTTGGCAAGGATGCCGAGTGGTTGGCGTTGTCGCCGCTTGCGACGCCGCGGAAATAGACATTGTTGGTACCCGGACCGTCGGCGCTGCCGCCGCCGCCGCCGGCTTTGGACGACAGGGACGGCACCAGGCGGGCATAATCCTCGAAGCTGTCGACATGCAGGTCTTCGAGTGCCTTGGTGGTGATCGCGGTAATTGCGATCGGCACGTCCTGGAGATTTTCGCTGCGCTTGGTCGCGGTGACGACGATCACGTCCTCATCCACGGCCGGGGCTGCTGCGGGAGCGGCGGCTGGTGCCGTAGCGTCCTGCGCCAGTGCCGGCGCGCATAAAGCGGTGGATACAAGGAGCCCGAAACCAATGCGCTTCCAGCTTGGAACATTCGCAAAATACAGCATGTGACTTCCCCGTTTTGCCCATCGCGGAGAATGTTGCGCAATCGTTACAGGGTCAAATCAATTCACGGGCAATTGCCGACCGGATGGTCGTTAATGTCGCCACTGTTCCCCAATTGCACCAAGTGACTCCTTGAGCGGCCCGAGCCATGGCTCGAAGGCACGCCATTGGTGGAGGCCGGCGCGACTGATTGGCTGGCGAACCTGCTCGGCGCTCGGCGTGCGGACCGCGCGCTTATTTTCGTGGAACGCAAGGCAGGCGGGATCGAACGGGAGGCCGAGGAAATCGAGCATTCGCCGGATTTCGCGCTCCGGATCATCAACCAAATCTTCGTGGATCACGCGGTGGACCGCGCCCGGCAGCACGGCATCGACATGGCGCATCATCCGCACATAGTCGCAGTAATAAGTGCCGAGCTCGGCGAGGTCGTAGGTGAAGCCCTGGCCGCGTGCGAAATGCTGCTTGAAGTTCGAAAAGCCGCAAGCCAGGGGGTGACGCCGCGCGTCGATGATCCTGGCATTGGGCAGGATCAGGCGAATGAGCCCGACATGCGCCCAATTATTGGGCAATTTGTCGATGAACAAGGGGCGGTCGGTAACGCGCTGGATTTGCGCCCGTTCGAGATATTCAACGCCGAGCGATCTCAACTCCTCGGCCGGCAGATCGGCGAGGCAATCGGGATAGGCCGACTGGTCCGACTGGCGCTTTCGGCCACCCAGCCGTTTGGCGATCATCGGGATATCGGGAAGCTCGGTCGTGCCCTCGATATCGGGATGGCTGGCGAGGATCTGCTCGATCAGGGTCGAGCCGGCGCGCGGCAGGCCAACAATGAAAATGGGGTCGCGCTCGGGACTGCCACCTTTGGCACGAGCTTCGAAAAACGGCTTTGAAAACAAGGCAATCGAGCGGTCGACATGCTCGCTTATGACCGTTGGATCATACTCAATCGTCGCGCGCCGCAATCGATTGCCGAGCTCGTAATGACGATAGCTGTCGTCTGCGTCGCCCCCATCTTCAAACGCCTTACCGAGCGCGAAATGCAGGTGGAATCGATCCTCGTCAACGAGCCGCGGCGATAGCAGTGCTTCCTCCATTGCCACGATGTCCTGGCCTTCGAAGAGGACGGTCTTGAGGTTGGCCAGGCTCCACCAGACTTCGCCCAAAGTCGGCTCGATCGCGATCGCCCTGCGATACGCCGCGACGCCGTCGGTCAGTCGGCCGACGGTTTTCAAAATGTGGCCGTAGCTCATCCACAATTTGGGCTGGTCGGGGCGGGCGTCGAGCAGCAGGCGATACAGGCCGAGCGCCTCGTCATGCCCGCCAATGCGGCCCAAAGCGGCGGCCTTGAGGCTGGTGTGGCCGAGGTTGGCGGCGCCCTCGCGCTCGATCGCCTCCAATTCGGCAATCGCCTCGACCGACTTGTTCTGCTTGTAGAGGATGGTCGCCAGATTGGCGCGCGCGGCGGTGAAGTCCGGCGCCAGATCGAGTGCGCGGCGCAGCAGATTTTCCGAATCCACCAGCCGCCCGATCCGTGCCGCAAGCTCGGCCATCATGCGGATCGCTGCAACGTCGGTCGGTCGGCGCTTGAGATAAGGACGGAGCAGGCTCTCGGCAGTCGGCAGATCATTGGTCGCCAGCGCATGGCCGGCGCCGAGCAACTCGGGATCGCGCGCCGCCGCCACCATCTGACGCGCGAAGTTTACTGTTGCAGGTTCAGATGGCTGATCGGTCACGCGCAGTGGCTAGGCGAGGTGCCATATCCCGGCAAGTGCGGCGCCTAAACGTTGAACTTGAAGTGGAGGACGTCGCCGTCCTTGACGACATACTCCTTGCCCTCCTGGCGCAATTTGCCGGCGTCTCGGGCGCCCGCCTCACCGTTGAGCGCGATATAGTCATCATAGGCGATGGTTTCGCCGCGAATGAAGCCGCGCTCGAAGTCGGTGTGGATTTCGCCCGCGGCCTGGGGCGCCTTCGAGCCCTTCGATACCGTCCACGCCCGCGCTTCCTTGGGGCCGACGGTAAAAAAGGTGATCAGGTGGAGCAAATCGTAACCGGCGCGGATCACGCGGGCGAGGCCGGTCTCGTGGAGGCCCATTTCCTCGAGGAAGGCGAGCCGCTCATCCATTTCCATG
>JBDSOV010000264.1:0-7896 GCA_039914575.1 Sphingomicrobium sp. | reverse complement strand
AAGGCATTGGGGGCGGTGATCCGCGGGCGGCGCCAGGCGCGGGCATTGTATAAGGAGTTTCGCCCCGATGCGGTGGTCGGGTTCGGCGGCTATCCGGCATTCCCGGCATTGCTCGCTGCGAGCGCGTCGAACATTCCGACCATCTTGCACGAGCAGAATGCGGTGCTCGGGCGGGTTAACCGCTTGCTGGCGGGCGAGGCCGAGGCGATCGCCACGGCATATCCCGAGGTCGAGCGGTTGAAGGCGGCGCATAAATCGAAGGTAGTGCTGGTCGGCAATCCGGTGCGCGAGAGCGTAAAGCGGCTCGGCGAAGCGCCGCTGCCGCCGTTCGACGAGGTCGCGCCGCTGAAATTGCTGATCACCGGCGGGAGCCAGGGAGCGAGCATCTTGGGGACGGTAGTGCCGGCCGGATTGGGTGCGCTGGAGCCGTCGATCCGCCATCGCCTGCAGGTCGTCCAGCAATGCCGGCCGGATGACATAGCCACAGTGCGCGCATCATATGCCGAGCTTAAAATCCCTGCCGAGCTGATGACCTATATCACTGATATGCCAGCGAAATTAGCGGAAGCCCATTTGGTGATCGCGCGAGCGGGAGCGTCGACCATCGCCGAGCTGACCGCCGCCGGACGGCCGGCGATCCTGGTGCCGCTGCCGAGCGCAACTGACGACCATCAGACCGTCAATGCGCGCGAAATGGCCAAGGCGGGCGGGGCGCGGATGATATCGCAGGACGAGTTCACGCCCGACATGCTGGCGCGCCAGATTGAGGCGCTGGCGCACGACCCCGAGGCGCTGGCCAACGCCGCGTCGCGGTCGCTGTCGGTCGGCCGGCCCAATGCAGCGAGCGACCTCGCCGATCTGGTCGAGCGGATCGCTGGCGGGGCGGCGCCGGTGATGATCGGGCCGGCAACGAGCAAGGCGCGACCGGCAATGGCGCTAGGAGTCCCGGCATGAAGGCGATGGGCACCGAAATGGGGACAATCCATTTCGTCGGCATCGGCGGGATCGGCATGTCGGGGATCGCCGAAGTGATGCACCAATTGGGCTATACGGTTCAAGGCTCGGACATCGCCGAAAACTATGTCGTCGAAGGGCTGCGCAAAGCCGGGATCCCGGTGATGATCGGCCATTCGCCGGACAATCTGGGCGACGCCGCGGTGGTGGTCTGCTCGACCGCGATCCGCCCCGACAACCCCGAAATCGCCGCCGCCGTCGAGCGTCGACTGCCCCGGGTCCGGCGCGCGGAAATGCTCGCCGAGTTGATGCGGATGCAATCGACCATCGCGGTCGCGGGCACCCACGGCAAGACGACCACCACCTCGATGGTCGCCTGCATGCTCGATGCCGGGGGGATGGACCCGACGGTGATCAACGGCGGGATCATCAACGGCTATGGCTCCAACGCGCGATTGGGCAAATCCGACTGGATGGTGGTCGAGGCCGACGAAAGCGATGGCAGCTTCTTGAGGCTCGACGGGACGATCGCGATCGTCACCAACATCGATCCTGAGCATCTCGATCATTATGGCAGCTTTGACAATGCCAAGGACGCGTTTGTCGAATTCGTCGAGAATGTGCCGTTTTACGGGCTCGCGGTGATGAACATCGACCATGCCGAGGTGCAGTCGGTGCTCGGGCGGATCCGCGACCGGCGGGTGATGACGTACGGCTTCTCCGCGCTCGCCGATCTGCGCGCCGAGAATCTTCGTAGCGAGGATGGCGGAACGCGGTTCGATGCGGTGGTGCGTGGCCGCGACGATTCCAGGCGAACGATCGCCGACATCTATTTGCCGATGCCGGGCAAGCATAATGTGTCCAACGCACTGGCTGCGATCGCGGTCGCGCTCGAATTGGGAATGGACGATGCCACCATCGCCGGTGGCTTCGCCAAGTTCGGCGGGGTCAAGCGCCGGTTCAGCAAGGTTGGTGAGGTCGGCGGCGCGACGGTGATCGACGATTATGCCCATCATCCGGTGGAGATTCGCGCGGTGCTGTCGGCCGCGCGCGACAGCATCCACAGCAGCAGCGGGAATGACGGGATCAGGGACGGTGGCCGTGTGATCGCGGTCGTCCAGCCGCACCGCTTCACCCGATTGCGCGACCTGATGGAAGACTTCCAGAACGCCTTCAACGATGCCGACATTGTCTATGTCGCGCCGGTCTATCCGGCGGGCGAGGAGCCGATCGAGGGAGTCAATGCCCACGCGTTGGCCGACGGGCTGCGCTACCACGGCCACCGCATGGTCAAACCGGTCGACAATGCCGCCGACCTGGCCGGCAATTTGCGTGATATCGCCGCGGAAGGCGACATCATCGTCTGCATGGGCGCGGGGGATATTACCAAGTGGGCCGCCGGGCTGGCCGACGGAATCCGCAAATCGCGGGCGAAGAAGAAATGAGTGTTTCCGAGAAAGTTGAGGTGCGGGGGAAGCTCAAGCCCGACGCGCCCCTCGCACCTTTGGTGTGGTTTAAGTCGGGTGGTGCGGCGGAGACTTTGTTCGAGCCCGCCGATCAAGCCGATCTCGTGGCTTATCTGGAATCTCTCGACCCCGCTGTGCCGGTGATGGCAATCGGGCTGGGGTCAAACCTGATCGTCCGCGATGGCGGGGTGCCAGGCGTGGTGGTGCGGCTGGGCAAGGCGTTGGCCAAGGTCGAGGCGATCGACCCGGTGACGCTGAAATGCGGCGGCGGGGCGTCGGGCATCCTGGTCTCCTCGACTGCCCGCGACGCGGGCATATCGGGGATCGAATTCCTCCGCTCGATTCCCGGCACGGTCGGGGGGTTCGTGCGGATGAACGGCGGCGCCTATGGCCGCGAGGTCAAGGACATATTGGTCGAGTGTGAGGTCGTGCTCCGGTCCGGCGCGATCGCGACGATGGGCCTCGACGAGCTTGGCTACAGCTATCGCCACAGCCTAATGCCGAGCCAGGCGATCGTCGTCAGCGCGACCTTTCGCGGAGTACCGGGCGACGCGGCGGCGATCCAGGCCGAGATGGACCGGATTGCGCAGAGCCGCGAGGAATCGCAGCCGTTGAGGAGCCGCACCGGCGGATCGACCTTCAAGAATCCGCCCGGCCATAAGGCGTGGGCGTTGATCGACGCTGCGGGCTGCCGCGGACTGATGCATGGCGGGGCGCAAGTTTCAGAAAAACACTGCAATTTCCTTTTGAACCTGGGCGATGCAACCAGCAGCGACATCGAGCAATTGGGCGAGGAAGTGCGGCGCCGGGTGCGGCTGAAGACCAACATCAGCCTCGAATGGGAAATCCAGCGAGTTGGAGTGGATGCGTGAACAAGAATATGCATGTCGCAGTGTTGATGGGCGGCTGGTCGGCCGAGCGACCGGTGTCGTTGATGAGTGGCGAGGGCGTGGTTGCGGCGCTTAAGGAGCGTGGCTTTACCAACGTCACTCCGATCGACATGGATCGCAACATCGGTGCGGTGCTGACTGCGCTTCGCCCCGACGTGGTGTTCAACGCATTGCACGGTACGCCGGGCGAGGACGGCACGGTCCAGGGGATGCTCGACCTGATGCAGATCCCCTACACTCATTCGGGCACCACCACCTCGGCGATCGCGATCGACAAGGAGCTGACCAAGGCGGTGCTGGTGCCCCACGGAATCCGCATGCCGGCGGGCCGGATGGTCGACAGCAAATCGCTCTACGAAGGCGACCCGATGGCGCGGCCCTATGTGCTCAAGCCGGTCAACGAGGGCAGCTCGGTCGGGGTCGCGATCGTCACCGACGACAGCAATGTCGGCCACCCGATCAGCGCCAAGGCCGAGGGGCCGTGGCTGCATTTCGAGCGGCTGCTGGCCGAGCCATTCATTCGCGGGCGCGAGCTGACGGTGGCGGTGTTGATCGATGAGGCATTGTGCGTCACCGAGCTGATACCCAAGGCCGGTTTCTATGATTTCGACGCCAAATATACCGACGGGTTGACGACTCATATCTGCCCCGCCGAAGTGCCGGCCAATATCACCAAGGCGATGCTCGACATGGCGCTGGCGGCGCACCGGCTGCTCGGCTGCAAGGGCGCGTCGCGCTGC
Organism: Sphingomicrobium sp.; assembly: GCA_039914575.1. Taxonomy (GTDB): domain Bacteria; phylum Pseudomonadota; class Alphaproteobacteria; order Sphingomonadales; family Sphingomonadaceae; genus Sphingomicrobium. The sequence continues at coordinate 3,846 of JBDSOV010000264.1, read as the reverse complement.
GATTTCCGGTGGGATGATACGCTTGGCGAAGCCGGAATCTATCTGCTCGAGATCAACACCCAGCCGGGGATGACCGCGCTGAGCCTGGTGCCCGAGCAGGCGCGGCAGCGCGGAATACAATATGGCGATCTGGTCGAACGGCTCATCGCCGACGCGCTTGGCGAGACATCGGCGCCGTGAGCAGCGCCCGGGTTCGCCGCGGGTCGCCCGGCAAAGCGCGGCCGCGCGCGAAAAAGGGCGGGTCCAGGGTCAATGTGCCCAAGCGGCTGGTGGCGCGGTTGCCGGTCGAGCAGGACGGCGCCAACCGGCTGGCGCGGTGGATGTTTGGGCTGTTTGCGGTGGGGGTGATCGGGGTCGCTTTGGTCGCGCTCGAGGTGCCGGCCAAGGTCGGCGCCGGGCTTGGCGAGGCGATGGGCGAGGCGGGCTTTAGGGTGCGCAGCGTCGATGTCACCGGGGTCCAAAGGATGGATAGCCGCCCGGTGTTCCAGATCGCGCTCGACCAGAAGAGCATGGCGATGCCGTTGGTCGATGTCGCGACGATCCGCCAGAAATTGCTGCGCTACGGCTGGGTCAAGGATGCGCGCGTGTCGCGGCGGTTGCCCGATACATTGGTGATCGACATCGTCGAGCGCGAACCCGCGGCGCTGTGGCAGGACGCGACCAGGCTGTCGCTGATCGACAACGAAGGGGTGGTGCTCGACCGGGTCAAGGTCAGCGACATGCCCGATCTGCCGTTGCTGGTCGGCCCCGGGGCCAATGCCCATAGCAATGAGCTCAACCTGCTGCTGGCCGGGGTGCCGACTTTGAGGCCGCAACTCGAATCCGCCAGCTGGGTCGGCGGGCGGCGGTGGGACCTCAATTTCCAGTCGGGCGAGACATTGGTGCTGCCCGAAGGCGATGACGACGCCAAGAAGGCGCTTGCCAAATTCGCGCGACTGGACAAATCGGCGGGATTGCTCGGGCGCGGGATCAAGCGCTTTGACTTACGGATCCCCGGCAAGATGATCGTTCGCTTGCCGCAAACCCCCGGCGACAGCGCCACCACCGACGCCAAGCAGGAAAGCTGACCTCACCCGACATGGCCGCCCCGACCCCGCAAAACCTCGTCACCGCGCTCGATATCGGATCGTCCAAGGTCAGCGCGTTGATCGTCACCCGCGACGACGACGGGCGGCTGCGCGTGCTCGGCTCGGGCCAGCGCGAAAGCCGTGGGGTCAAGCGCGGCTATGTAACCGACATGGAAGCGAGCGAAGTCGCTGTGCGCGAGGCGGTCGAAAGCGCCGAGCGCATGTCGCAGGTCACGATCGACGATGTGTGGGCGAGCTTCGGCGCGGGTGGGCTGGTCAGCGACGTCGCCAATGTAGAGGTCGAGCTTGGCGGCCACCAGGTCGAGCAGTCGGACATTGACGAGCTGTTGCGCGGCGGCAAGGCGGCGATCAACAGCGGCGGCCGGACCGTGCTCCACGCCCATCCCGCGCTGTACACGATCGACGGGGTCGAAGGGGTCAAGCATCCGATCGGGCTCCACGCTGACCGGTTGGGGGTCGACATCCACGTGGTCGCGACCGATCCGGCGCCGCTCCGCAATCTCGATTATGTGATCCGGTCGGCGCATCTTGGCGTGCGCGCGATCGTCGCTTCGCCGGTGGCGGCGGCGCTGGCCTGCCTGACGCCGGAAGAGCGCGAGCTTGGCGTGGCGTTAGTCGAGCTGGGCGCCGAAGTGACCAATGTCTCGCTCCATGCCGGGGGGATGCTGGTCGGGCTGCGTTCGATCCCCTCTGGCGCCAAGGACATCACCGACGACATTGCCTGCGCCTTCGGGGTCCAGCGGCGCGACGCCGAGCGGCTCAAATGTTTCTATGGATCGGCGATGACCAGCCCACGCGATAATCACGAGATGATCGAGGCCAACCAGATGGGCGCCGAGGAAGGCGACGAGCCGACCCGCATTACCCGCGCGCAATTGATGACCGTCATTCGCCAACAGGTCGAGACGCTGACCAGCCAGATCGACGCGGCGCTCAAAAGCCTCGGCTTCACCGGGCCGGTCGGGCGCCAGGTGGTGCTGACCGGGGGTGGGGCGGAACTCAAGAATATCGCCGATTATATGCAGGGCGTGCTCGGCCGCGCCGTCAGGGTCGGGCGGCCGCGTTCGATCACCGGGCTACCCGACGCGCATAGCGGACCGGCGTTCGCGACATTGGTCGGATTGGCGATGCTCGCGGCGGGCGGCTCGGGCGACATCCGCGATTTGGCGTTGGGATCGAACGTCGAACGCAAGTCGAGCGGCGGCTTCGTCGCGCGGCTGATGAGCGCGCTCAAGCAAGGCTATTAGCGCCGCCATTCGCGTGATAGCTTGCTTCCGGGGTACAGGGGGACGGGCGATGGCGACGGCAACTGGCGCGCGCGCGGAATCGGGCAATGTGACACGGTGGCTGGTGCTGCTGCTTGGGGCGGCGGTGTTCCTTAATTATGTCGATCGCGGCGCGATCGCGGTGGCGGCGCCGGTGATGAAGGGCGAGCTCGGGATGAGCGCGACCGCCTTCGGAATCGCGGTCTCGGCGTTTTTCTGGGTCTATGCCCCGGTGCAATTATTGGTCGGCTGGCTGTGCGACCGCTTCTCGGTCTACAAATTGATGGCCGGCGGGATCATACTGTGGGCGGCGAGCACCTTGCTGATCGGGTTCGTCGGCGGATTCGCGTCGCTGCTGGTGCTGCGCGTGATGCTGGGCATCGGCGAGAGCATCGCCTTTCCCGGCACCTCCAAGATCATCGCCTTGCATGTCCCGCCCGAGCAGCGCGGGATGGCCAATGCGGCGGTCGCGGCGGGGCTGGCCCTGGGGCCGGCAATCGGGACGCTGACCGGCGGGCTGATCGTCGCCACCATGGGCTGGCGGGCGATGTTCATCATCTTCGGGCTGGCGACCTTGCTATGGCTGGTGCCGTGGCAACGCGTAGTGAGCAAACTGCCGACGGTCGTGTCAGGCGCCGGCCAAGCGCGGGTGCCAGCGCGTAAATTGCTCGGCAACTGGTCGCTGTGGGCGATGGGAATCGGCCATGCGGCGGGCAATTTCTGCTTCTATTTCCTGCTCGCCTGGCTGCCGCTCTACCTCGTCCAGTCGCGCGGCTATTCAATCGGCCAGATGACCTTGCTGGCCAGCGTCGGCTATGGCGTCCAGGCCATCGCGGCGTTGACCTATGGCGCGATCAGCGACCGATGGACCCGGTCGGGCCGGTCTGAAGCGACCATCCGCCGCGGGATGATGATCGTCAGCCAATTTCTCGCGGCGGTGGCGATCTACGGCATCTATACCAGCCACAGCGTCGGCGCCTTGCTGTTCTGGCTGTGCCTCGGCGGGGCGGCGAGCGCGGCTTTGTCGCTCAACCTCTACGCCATCGCCCAGATGTTCGCCGGGCCGCGCGCGGTCGGAACCTGGGTCGGGATCCAGAATGCGATCGGCAATCTGTCGGGCATTGTCGGGCCGATCATTACCGGCATCATGATCGACCGCGCGGGCTATGGCAGCGCTTTCTATCTGACCGCAGGTGTGGCGCTGTTCGGGGCCGCGTGGTGGGCGTTTGCAATCCCGGCGATCCGCCAGATCGAGCTCGACTGACGAGTCCCGTTTTGAATCAGGTGAGTCACTAGGGCCACGGCGGACCAGCTTTTTTCGCTTCCGTTAACGTTTTCGCTTGCCGCTCGACTCATGATGATTCATTGATTCACCCTGACGGTTCAACGCGCTAGGCGACCAGGGGAGGGTTAAACCCATGAGCATCGATTTCATCCGGCCGGAAGTCGACGAGCTGCGGCCGCGGATCAGCGTCATCGGCGTCGGCGGCGCT
>JBDSOV010000174.1:0-5462 GCA_039914575.1 Sphingomicrobium sp. | reverse complement strand
CCCGCTTTGGTTGACCTGGCGGCTGGCGGCGACGCGCAGCGCATCGGCGCGCAGATCCTGGTCGAGGATCGAGACAGTGAGCTTGATCCGCTCACCGGGGTTCTGCGGGCTGGTGTACCAGTCGGTGACGATCACCCCGCCGTTCGAATCGGCCTGAAGCAAGGGCGCAAACGACAAGGTGTCGATCGCTGCGCGCCACAAATAGGCGTTGACCCCGATGCTGGTCATCTTCGACGGCGCCATCCGAATGGGAACGTCGCGATTGCGCGCGCAGGCCGAAGCGGACAGCGCGAGCGAGGCAAGGACGAGAGCAGAGACGGGCAAGCGGGACATGGCGCTTCCTAATAAGGGTGGAGTGGCCCGCGTTATAGATGCTGCCCAGCCCGCTGCAAGCGCCAACGTCGCCCGCTGCAAGCGCCAACAACGCCCGTTGCAAGCGCCGACAATGCCCGCCGCTAGCGTTAACAAAGTTGTTCATCAACGGGACAGGAATGTGGACTTAGCGCAACAGGCGCGGGGGAAGTGATCGATGCCATTGGAACTATCGCTGCGCAGGAGCTATATCCGGTTGGTAAGGAGTCGTTTTCAAGTGCGTCACAGGGGTAAGATGTTCGGGATGTGGGCCGGTGCCATTGGCGCTGCGGCTCTGCTCGTCCTCCCCGCAGTGGCCACCGCCAAGCCCGACTCCAAGCGTCCGCCGGCGATTTCCCTGTCGTTCGACCGGGTTGGCAGCTTCACTCCGGCGACTGCCGATCCCAAGCTGGCCGCCGCATTCGCCAATCGCGGCGATAGTTTGACCGATTTCAAATTCACCCCCGCCGCGCCGAAGGGCCGTCCGTCCCAGGTCCGGGTCGCGATCCGCGCCCGCGCCGAATCCGTCGTTCGCCCGACCGATGCCGGCACCGCGACCGTCGGTGCGCTCACCCCGGCCAGCTATAATCTCGGCGTGTCGGTCGGATGGCGCCGTTTTGCGCTGACCGGCGATGTCGCCCGGACGCGCTCCGCCAGCCTCGCGCTCGGTGGCCGTGAGACTGCGGTGGTCGGGGTCAATTACTCGCTCAACAAGCGCATCACCGGCCGGGTTGCCGCGGTCGCCGAACGTAGCGATGGCACCCAGGCTCCCGCGCTCGGCGCTGAGAAAGCCTATGCGCTCGATGTCGGCGGTGCCGTGGCCTTGACCCGCAATATCGCGCTGACCGGCGGCGTCCGCTACAAGGTCGATCGCGAACGCCAGTCGGCGCTTAAGGACGACCGCCGTGACAGCCAGGCGGTTTACGTCGGCACCGCCTTTAAATTCTGACCGGCTCGGCTGAGACTCGGCTAGCGCTGGTTCGCGAAGCTATTCGCACCGCTGCGGTCCGGGCCAAGCGCGATCCCGCGGCCATTGCTTTGATCGCGGTTACCAAGACCCACGACGCTGGTGACATCGCCCCGATGGTCGCCGCCGGTCAGCGCGATTTTGGCGAAAGCCGGGTGCAGGAAGCCGCCGCCAAATGGCCCGCACTACGCGACGCTCATCCTCACATCAGGCTGCACATGATCGGCCGGCTGCAATCCAACAAAGCGGCCGAGGCGGTGGCATTGTTCGACGCCATCCACTCGCTCGACCGCCAGTCGTTGCTCGACGCGTTGGCCGACGCCGGAACCAAGGTGGGCCGCTTCCCCGCCTGCTTCGTCCAGGTCAATGTCGGTACGGAGGAGCAGAAGGGCGGGGTCGCACTGGCCGACCTCGGCGACTTCCTCGGCCACGTCCGCGCCTCGCCGCTGCCGCTCGCCGGGCTGATGTGCATCCCCCCGGCCGAGCTCGAGCCTGCGCCATTCTTCGCTCTTCTCAATGAGTTGGCGCGACGTCATGACGTCACCGGCCTGTCGATGGGGATGAGCGCGGATTACGAGACCGCGGTCATGCTCGGCGCTACCCACGTCCGCGTCGGAAGTGCGCTGTTCATCTAATCGAGGTGCCCGCTTCGCTGGCGTTTGGTCGCGATATAATCGGCATTGTGCGGATTGACCGGCATGTGATGCGCGACCCGCTCTGCGACCCTGATCCCTTCGCCTTCCAACCCCGCCACCTTGCCCGGATTATTGGTCAGCAGCCGTACTGCGTCGGTGCCCAGCGCGCGAAGCATCGCCGCGGCGGTGGCATAATCGCGTTCGTCGTCGGCAAAGCCCAGCCGGCGATTGGCATCGACCGTGTCGAACCCGCGATCCTGCAAGGCATAAGCGCGGATCTTGTTGGTCAGGCCAATCCCGCGACCTTCCTGGCGCAGGTAGAGCAAGATCCCCCCGCCCCCGCCCGCGATTAGCCGCAAAGCTTCCTTCAACTGCGGCCCGCAATCGCATTTCAGGCTGCCGAACACGTCGCCAGTCAGGCATTCGCTGTGCAGGCGGACCAGCGGCGGCTCGCCCCCCGGCGCTCCAATCAGCAGCGCGACATGCTCGGATCCGGTGGCGGGCTCGCGAAAGGCAACCACCTGCGCTTCGCCCACGCCCTCGACCGGAAGCCGCGCGCGCGCCGCAATCTCGGCCATCGCCGGCTGCAAAATGTCGTCTGGCATGACTTCGCTGACGGAAATCGCCTCCGTGCCGATCAGCCACAGCGCCGGCAGCAGGCCCGCCAGCCGCGCCAGCCGGAGCGCGGCCTTGGCGGACTCGCCATCCCCGACCGCCTCGACCGTCAATGGCCCCGGCACGAAGCGATCCAGATCGCGTCCCGGGTCGGCGATGGCGCGGACCAGGTCGCGGTCGAGCCAGTGGCAGCGCGCGATCCGCACCGGCGCAGTCCCCGCCGCCTCGCGTTGGTTGCCCAGTCCCAAGGCCGCCGCGCGCTGGCCACTGACCAGCACCCCCGCCTGCCCTTGGGGGTCGGCCAGCGCCAGCATCGCGTCGCTCGCGGTCTCGACCGACAGGATGGCGAGATTGCCGACCCGCACCGCGCGCCCGCCGCGAAGCGCGGCGATGGCGATTTCGAGCGGAGCCAGGCTCAACAGTCAATCTCCACCACCAAAGGCACATGGTCCGATGGCCGTTCCCACGACCGGCACGGCTCATGCACCACATGGGCCACGGCCTGCGGAGCAAGGCTCGGGCTGGCCCACATATGGTCGAGCCGGCGGCCGCGGTCGTTGACGGTGAAATCGGGTGACCGATAGCTCCACCAGGTAAAGCAGCGCTCCGGCGCGGGCACGAAACGGCGGCCAAGGTCGATCCAGCCATGCGCTTGGCTGAGCCGGTCGAGCGCCTCGATCTCGATCGGGGTGTGGCTGACCACGTCGACCAGGGCCTTGTGGCTCCACACGTCGCACTCCAGCGGCGCGACGTTGAAGTCGCCGACGATGAGGGTCGGTTCGGCCAGCGTTTCGGACCATTTGGTCATCCGCTCGATAAAGTCGAGTTTCTGGCCGAATTTGGGGTTGAGCTTGCGGTCGGGAATGTCGCCACCGGCCGGGATATAGACATTCTCGAGCCGGATCCCGCAATCGAGCCGCGCGCCGATGTGCCGCGCCTCGCCATTGTCCTGCCAGTCGTGGCGGCCCTCGTCGTGGAGCGGCAATTTCGAGACGATCGCCACCCCGTGGTGCATCTTCTGCCCGTTGAGCTTGTGGTGGACATAGCCCAGCTTGCGGAACATTTCGGCCGGGAAGACGAAGTCCTGCGCCTTGGTTTCCTGCAGGCACAGGATATCGGGCGCTTCCTCCTTCAGGAATCGCTCGACGATCGGTAGCCGCGCTCGGACCGAGTTGATGTTCCAGCTGGCGATCTTGATACGGGTCACGGTGCGGGGCTTAGACCAACTTCACGCGCCAAGGCGAGCAAATGCCAGCGCCAGAACATGAAAGGCCCCCGCTCCGGGGGCATTGGAGCGAGGGCCAACCTGGCGTTCGTCACGCAAGGTGATCGCTGCGACCTTGGGTAACAGGGGGAAACCCCAAGTCTTGATGCAACGATCAACTTCATCCTTACGCGACTCCGGCTGACCGGAGCATGAACGGTTTTCCTTTGCTACTCGTTGCGCCGGTTTAACGACCGCGCTTCTTGGGCTCGGCGAAGACAAACGCATTTTCGGCGACCGCGACATTGTAGCGCTGGCCGTCGAGCTTGATCGTGGTGCGCTTGTTCTGGGCGTCGATCGCGGTCCAACCTTCGAGCAACAGGCCGCCGGGCGATGCAGGGTTGCGGACGAAGCCGAGCAGGATGGTGCCGAATTCGGGGCGGCGGGCATCGCGTGCGCGGACCAGCAGGACTCGCGGATCCTTGGTGGGAACGACCCGGGCGATGCGCTGCAAATCGGGGTTGCTGGCGAGTAGCACCGACAGCGGCGACTTGGCGACCGGCCAGCTCGACTTCTGACCGACCTCATAATCGACGAAGGTCAATGTCTTGCCGTTGCCGACCAGAAGCATGTTGGCGCCTCGGCCATATTCGAAACGGATCTTGCCCGGGCGCTTGATTTGCAGCGTCCCGCGAAGCGCGCGATTCTTCGAATCGGTCTGGACGAAATTGGCGATCATCGATTGCGATGCGGCGAGGTGGGCCTCGACCTTGGCGAGGTCAGGGTTGGTCGCGGCCACCGCCGGCGCAGCCAATGCCGCAATCGCGACGATCGGCGCCAGCACGCGCGGGACAAGGGTCGGGAAAGCCATCAAATCAATCTCCTGGAAGTTGTCGCCAGCCTGGCGTTCCCGTCTTGAATGCCTCCTGAACCCCTCGGGTTCCGTCCGGCCTCGGCGATCCGCCTCAGATCGGGTGGCCCTCGGTATCGATCAGCACATCGCGGCGGCCGACATGGTCGGGGGTGCCGACCAGCCCGTCTTTCTCCATCCGCTCGATCAACCGCGCCGCGCTGTTATAGCCGATGCGCAATTGCCGCTGGATGTAGCTGGTCGAGGCCTTCTGGCTCTCGGCCACGGTCTGGATCGCCTTCCGATACAGCTGGGTCTCGGCATCCTCCTCGCCGACCGGCTGCCCGTCGAAGATGTAACCGCCGTCCTCGGGCTCTTCGGTCACCGCCTGGATATAATCGGGCACGCCCTGGCGGCGCCAATGCTCGGCCACCAGCCGCACCTCGTCGTCGCTGACGAACGGGCCGTGGATGCGCAATATCTGCTTGCCGCCGGGCATATACAGCATGTCGCCCTTGCCCAGCAGCTGCTCGGCGCCCTGCTCGCCGAGGATCGTGCGGCTGTCGATCTTGCTCGTCACCTGGAAGCTGATGCGGGTCGGCAAATTGGCCTTGATCACCCCGGTGATGACGTCGACCGAGGGGCGCTGGGTGGCCATGATCAGGTGAATTCCCGCCGCGCGCGCTTTCTGCGCCAGCCGCTGGATGAGGAATTCGACTTCCTTGCCGGCGGTCATCATCAGATCGGCCAATTCGTCGACCACCACCACGATCTGCGGCAGCACCTCATATTCCAGCTCTTCGGTCTCGTAGATCGGCTGGCCGCTGTCGGCATTATAGC
>JBDSOV010000163.1:0-2593 GCA_039914575.1 Sphingomicrobium sp. | reverse complement strand
TCGCTACTGAGCTGGCCGAGCCGGTCGATCCCAGAGTCGCCGCTATGGCCGCCGCGATCGCGGCTTTGCATGGCGAGGCGAGCCGATCGGTGCTATTCTACGGATCGTGCCTGCGCGAGCAGCAGCTTGACGGGCTGATGCTCGATTTCTACTTGATTGTGTCCGACTATCGCGCCGCTTATTCGAGGCGCTGGATGGCGACCGCCAACCGGCTGATTCCGCCCAATGTCTTCCCCTTCCACCATCACAACCTCGCCGCCAAATATGCCGTGCTGAGCGAGAAGGATTTCGACCGCCTCAACGGCACCGCGACACGCAACGTTTCGGTCTGGGCGCGGTTCGCGCAGCCCTCGCGACTGGTGTGGGCAAAAGATGAGCAGGCAAGAGGTCACGCGGTGGATGCCGTCGCGAAAGCAGCGCCGACCCTGCTCGGTGCGGCGGGCAGCCAAGCCGGCGAGGAATTGCTCGACTGGTGGCGCCGCGCCTTCTCGCTGACTTATTCGTCCGAGCTACGCGCTGAACGCAAGGGGCGGAGCCAGTCGGTGGTCGATTCGGATCCCGAACGGTATCGGCGCTTTGGCGAGGCGGCGGCGCTGCTGGTCGGATCGAATGCCGGGCAGTGGGGGCGCCGCCGGATCGAGGGAAAGATGCTGTCGGTGATTCGGCTTGCCAAGGCGAGCGCGACCTATGCCGGGGGCGCGGACTATATTGCGTGGAAGATCAACCGCCACGCTGGCACCAGTTTCGAGCTCACGCCGTGGCAGAAGCGCCATCCGCTGCTGGCCGCGATCAGCCTGTTGCCGCGGCTCCTGAAATCGGGGGCGATTCGCTAGATTGACGTGATAGCGCTGTGGCGACCGACGTGGCGAGCGCGGACACAGTGAACGGTTTCCTCAGCAATTCATAACCGACCAGATCGTCGCCTTCGCCCTCACCGACATAGCCGGTGACGAACAGCACCGCGACGTCGGGCCGTTTGCCCTTGATAATCCGAATCAGTTCGGGACCGGTCATTTCAGGCATGATCACGTCGCTGATCACCAAATCGAAAATTTCGCCGTCGAACGCGACGATCGCATCGGCGCCGCTCGAGCAGGCAGTCGGCTGGTAATCCAGGTCTTCGAGCGCCCCGACCGTCGCAGCGCGCACCCGCGGATCGTCTTCGACCAGCAATATCCGCGCTCCGGGCACGGTCGGTTCTAGCTCGCGGCCATTGGCCTGGGTCTGCAGCCGGATCGGGGCGATTGCCTTGGTACGCGGCAGATAGAGCGACACGGTCGTCCCCTTTCCAATCTTGCTGTCTATCCCGACCTCGCCCTCCGATTGGTGGGCGAAGCCGAAGATCTGGCTGAGGCCGAGCCCGGTGCCCTTGCCGACCGGCTTGGTGGTGAAGAACGGCTCGAACGCGTGCTCGCGAACTTCCTCGGTCATCCCGCAGCCCTCGTCGGTGATCGAAATCTTGAGATATTCGCCGGCCTGGATGTCGCCGACCGAATTGGCGGTCATTGTCACATTGTCTGACGCAATCACCAATTGCCCATCACCGTCCATCGCGTCGCGGGCGTTGACCGCCAAGTTGAGGATCGCATTTTCCAGCTGGTGCGGATCGACGAACACCGGCCAGGCGTCGGACGCCAGCCGGGTATCGATGCGGACCTGTTCGCCCAAAGTACGATCGAGCAGATCGGACATATTGGCCACCAATTCGCCGCTTTCGATGCGCTCGGGGAGCAACGGTTCGGAGCGGGCGAAGGACAGCAAGCGGCGGGTCAAGGCGGCGGCGCGGGTCGCACCCTCCATCGCGTTGTTGAGGTGATGCATGACTTCCTTGCGCGGGCCACTCAGTCGGCGCCGGGCAAGATCGATTCCGCCGACGACAACGGCAAGCATATTATTGAAATCATGCGCGATCCCTCCAGTCAGCTGGCCGACCGCCTCCATCTTCTGGACCTGGCGAAGTTGCGCCTCGGCGGCGTGGCGCTCAATCGCTTCGGCTTTGAGTGCCTGGTTGGCCTCCCACAATTCCTGGGTGCGGTCGCGCACCGCTTCCTCAAGCTCGGCGGCGCGGTCGGCCTCTGTCTCGGCTTGGCGGCGGGCGGCGGCATTCTGCCGAAGCGCCTGGACCGCGACCAGTCCGGAGAAGATTGCACCGGCGCCCACCACCAGCCCCAGCCAGCTGAGATAATCGGTCAGCCGGTTGGCTTCGGCGGTAAAGATCTGGCTCTGGGCGATGCGCTCGCGCAGCTGGATGCGCTCCGCCGCAGCGATTTCATCGAGCTTCTCGTCGAGGTCGATTCGGGTTTGGGTCTGGCCAGCGGCGAAGAAATAAGCGGTTCCGCCCTGGCCCTTCTTGAGCACCGCAGCGCGCGCTGGAATCGCCAGTTCCTCGCCGCGCTTCTTGTAGATCTGCTGCAGGTCCGCGACGCGTCTGCGTTGTTCGGGGTTGGTCCGGACGAGTGCCTGCAATTGGCCAATTTGGTGTCCGGCAAGTCGCCACTGGCTATAATAGATGTTGCCGGTGGTCGCGATCTCTTCGTCAAGCACGAAGCGGCCGAGCGCGGCCTCGGCGCGAGACGCGCTCGAGCTGACATTG
>JBDSOV010000158.1:0-2576 GCA_039914575.1 Sphingomicrobium sp. | reverse complement strand
TTGCTCGGCGCTGATCGCGAGCAGGATGGCAACGAGGATGATCCCGACTTCGCCCGCAAATGCTCGCCAGCCGTGCACGGGCTTAGGAAGATGAAGATGCATGGCTGACCCCCGGTTCAGGGCGAAGCTAACAGATCAAATCACTTTCACAATGGCGGCTTTCTGCAGGCATTTCTTTGGCCAAGCTTGTGCTGTCCAATCGACCGTGCAAGCCTTCTCATTCGGGCTGGCCGTGGGGAGTGTAAGCGATGAACAAAATCTCGGTGTTGGCATTCTTCCTGTTGTCGTTAGTCGTCACTGGGCCGGCTCAGGCACAGCGCGCCGGGACGCTGATCTCGGCAACTCCAATGAGCGGCGCGCCGCCCCAGATGCAGGCCTGGAGCATTCACTATTGGTCGACCGCGGAGAGCGGGCAGCTCGCGGATGTGACCGGAATCGTGGTGGCACCGGCAGGCGGGCGGCCAGGCATCGTCCGCCCGGTGCTTGCCTGGACTCACGGCACGTGGGGCGTGGCGCGGCAATGTGCACCGTCGCTGTCCCCGAGCTTTTTCGATTCCACCCCGGGGACGGCGCCGACCTTCTTCACCGCAACGCCGGCGCTCGATGCGGTCAGCAAAGGCTATGTCGTGGTCGCTCCCGATTATCCGGGGCTCGGCAGCGCTGGCGTCCATCCGTATTTGGGCGGCGTTCCAGCCGCGCGTTCGACGCTCGACGCCGTTCGCGCCGCACAAAGTATCACGGGTGCTAGGGCGGGGAAGCGATTTGCACTGTGGGGTGCAAGCCAGGGGGGACATGCCGCCTTGTGGACGGCGCAGTTGGGCCGCACTTATGCCCCCGAGCTTGAGCTTGTCGGAGTCGCGGCGGCGGCACCGCCGACCGACCTCATCGCCAATCTCCGCGGCGGGGATGACCCCTCCATCCGGGCATTTCTCACCGCCTTCACCGCTTACAGCTGGTCGGGCTATTATGGCGCGCCGCTCAGCACGCTGGGCCGGCCACAAACCCAGATGATCATTACCCGCCTTGCCCAGAATAATTGTGTCACCATCGATTCCAAGCCGAAGCTGGGTGAAATCATCGGCATGGTGATGCTCAGGAAACAGCTTGCCGGAGTGGATCTGGGTTCAATCCAGCCGTGGGCCGGGATTGCCGGGAGGAACAGTGTCGACCCGACCGCGATCAACGTCCCCATGCTGATTGGCCAAAATCCGGCGGATGTCATCATCGCCCCCGCGGTGACCCGCAACTACGCGCGCCAGGCCTGTCGCGCCGGGAAGACCGTCAAGTGGATCGACATCGTTGGCAAGGGCCACCCGACCAGTGCTCAGGACAGTGCCGCTCCGACCCTCCAGTGGATCGCCGACCGCTTCGCCGGCAGGCCGGCGCCAAACGACTGCGCATCGATATAGCGAACACTGGCTGAGCTGAATCATCGGGAAATACCCTGATCTTAGGGGACAAACTTATCCAGTCTGTCGAAGGTCGCAGAAAGGTCGACCAATTCACTCCGGTCCACCCCGACCTGGCCCTTGAATGGACCATCGACGGTCAGGATGAACAAGAACACCAGCCCGATCGCCAGCGAGGTTCCCGATATCATGACCAGGTTGAACCGAGTGCGTGAGAAGGCCGAAGCATAAGCCATTGCCAGGCTCGAGCCAACCAGACCGACCACCCAAAGAATGATCGGTATGCCTGATCGACTGGCGATGATCCGGTCTCGCCTGAGAACGACCAACTCGTTCAATTTTGAAAGTGCCTCTGTGTAAATCGCGGCGTCGCGTTGATCTTGCGGGCGGATTTTACCCATTTCGCCGAAAAGTTTCGCCAAAGCGGTCTCTGTTGCCATGCTGCCCCGCCCTTCCTTGAGCAAAGGCCACTCGTCCTTGAGAACGGTCGCGACATAGGCTCGCAGTTGGACGCGTGTGGCTTCTGTTTCCGGGCCATATACGGTGAGATCACGATAGACTTCTGCCGCGCTGGCAGCTTCATGATGGACCGCGGATTCAGCGTCGGCAAAGTTTTGCCAGACCGCGACGCCCGAGAAAGCAAGCATGATCCCGATGTAAGCGGCAACGACATGCATCAGATTGAACGCGACCTCTTTCTCCTCGTCAGAAGGTGTCAACCGGAAGAGCGCGCGAACACCAATGCTGCTTCCAAGACCTACAATCAGCGCCAATCCGAGCACCAGGACGGCTGCAATCCAAAGCGGCAAACTGTAATAGAAATCTGTCAAAATATAGCCTCCGGCGATGTGTCGTGAATGACGCGTCCGCTGTCTGACGACAAGTCGCTCGGAACAAAGCGTCCTTAGTCCGTAATGGGTCGAAGGCCGACTGGCAGGTTTCAACCGCTGATCAGGCGAACGCGATGCTCAATATCAGCTTAATAATTGTCCGTCCCCCCGGTGGGGTTCCTTGGGGTAACAGTGGCTGACGTGTTTGCGGCTCCTCGCCAGGAAAGTCCGTTTTCTACCCGTCCCAGTCATTTAGCGAACACGCGGCTTTGGACCCACCGCGGACATTTCGTTATTTTCCCGACTTTCTCATTAGAAGGTTGTTCTTTTGCTAAGG
>JBDSOV010000144.1:0-2620 GCA_039914575.1 Sphingomicrobium sp. | reverse complement strand
TAGCAGCAGCAGGCCAATCGTCCAACGCATCACAAATCCTCTTCCATCAACAGCAGCAGGTCGCGCCACGCCATCGCCTTGTCGCCCGGTCGCTGCAGCAGCCAGCGCGGGTGGAAGGTAGCGATCGTCCGCACACCCTCGATCTTGTGCACCCGCCCGCGCGCCTGCGGCAATTTCTCGCCGAGCAGCGCCCGAGTCGGCCCTTCGCCGAGCAGCACCAGCCGTTTAGGCCTGGCCAGAGCGATATGCTTGCGCGCAATCTCGGCGCAGGCTTCAATTTCGCTCGGGGTCAATTTGGCGCCCGGCGCGGCGAAGCAGGCGAGCGAGGCGCTATAGGCTGCATCCGGCCCAAACCCGATCGCGGCGAGCATCTTGACCGCCAGCGCCCACGCCTCGCCGCCGATCGGTCGGTCGCCGTCATCGATTCCGGGCGGATCGCTGAGGAACATGATCTCGGATGCCTCGGCGCCATGCGGCAATACCCGCCGGGCCCCGGCGCGATCGAGCGGCAATCCCGGCTCGCTGCCCAGCCAGTGACGGAAGGCGCTGAGATCCTCGTGCACCGTCGCGGCCGATTCGGGCGGCGCTTCCGGCATTGCCGCAGCAGGCGCGGCGCTGTTCAGCCAGTCGCGCGGGGTCTCACTTACGGCGACATCGACTCCCGCCTCAATCCACCACGCCAGCGCGGCCGCCGTAGCGGCGCGGTCAGTTGCTGATTGATCCCCACTCATTTTGGGACTCTTCTGCAAGGTTGACGGCGCGGTCAAGGAATTGGCAGTGCTGTGGCCGACGAAGCAAGGTGCCTTGCGCGATGGAAGGGCCCGGCACTACGGAAGGCGACGAATGAGCGACCGGGAATCGATGGACTATGATGTGGTGGTGGTCGGCGCCGGCCCCGCCGGGCTCGCCACCGCGATCCGGCTCAAGCAATTAGCCGCCGAAAAGGGCCGTGAGGTCAGCGTCTGCGTGCTCGAGAAAGGCGGCGAGGTCGGGGCCCACATCTTGTCCGGCGCGGTGATCGATCCCAAGGGACTCGATGAGCTGATCCCCGACTGGAAAGATCGCGGAGCGCCGATCGGTGTGCCGGTGACCGACAACCAGCATTGGGTGCTGACCGCGACCCGTAAATATTCGATTCCCCATGCGCTGATGCCACCGTTCCTCAACAACAAGGGGACGTACACCTGCAGCCTCGGCAATCTTACCCGCTGGCTCGGCTCGCAGGCCGAGGAGCTGGGGGTCGAAATCTTCCCCGGCTTCGCCGCCGCCGAAATATTGTTCAACGACGACGGCTCGGTGAAGGGGGTCGCGACGGGGGATATGGGAGTCGCGCGTGATGGAAGCTTCAAGCCCGACCACCAGCCGGGTATGGAACTCCACGCTCGCTACACCTTCTTCGCGGAGGGCGCGCGTGGCCATCTGACCAAGCGACTGACCGAGATATTCGATCTTCGCAAGGACTCAGGCCCGCAAGTTTATGGTCTTGGCGTTAAGGAGTTATGGGACGTTCCTGCCGAAGTGCATCAACCCGGCCGGGTGATCCACAGCCAGGGCTGGCCATTGAACGACGCCTGGGGCGGGGGCTTCCTCTACCACCAGGAAAATGGCCAGGTCGCGCTCGGCTTCGTGGTCGCGCTCGATTACCAGAATCCGTATTTGTCGCCGTTCGAGGAATTCCAGCGGTGGAAGACCCACCCCGCGATCCGCGCCGAAATCGAGGGCGGCAAGCGCGTCTCCTACGGCGCCCGCGCGATCAACGAGGGCGGATGGCAGGCGATCCCCAAACTGGCGTTCCCCGGCGGGGCTTTGGTCGGCTGCGCGGCGGGGTTCGTCAACGTGCCGCGGATCAAGGGCAGCCACACCGCGATCAAGTCGGGCATGCTCGCCGCCGAGGCCGCATTTAACGCGATTGCCGCCGACCGCCGCGCCGACACTCTCGACGCCTACGAACCCGCAGTGCGCTCGAGCTGGATCGCCAAGGAACTCAAGATGGTCCGCAATGCCGAGCCCGCCATTGCGCGGTGGGGCGGAACGTTGGGAACGCTCTACGCCGGCCTCGACATGTGGATGAACTATTTCAGGATCGGCCTGCCGTGGACATTGGGGCATCACGCCGACAATGAACGTACCCGCCGCAAGGACCAGGTCGCGCTGATTGCTTATTCCAAGCCCGACGGGAAGCTGACTTTTGACCGCCTGTCATCGGTGTTCATTTCCAACACCAATCACGTCGAGGACCAGCCGGTCCATTTGACGCTCAAGGACGCAGAAGTGCCGATCACGGTCAACCTCGCGCTCTATGACGCGCCCGAGCAGCGTTATTGCCCGGCGGGCGTTTACGAGATTGTCGAGGAAGCGGGTTCACCCCGCCTTCAGATCAACGCGCAGAATTGCGTGCATTGCAAGACATGCGACATCAAGGACCCGACCCAGAATATCAATTGGGTCGTGCCCGAAGGCGGTGGAGGCCCCAATTACCCCAATATGTAGGTCGCTCGCAATTGGTTCGCTTGGCGCCGTGCTTGCGGCAACCATGGTCGCGTCCGCCGACGCCATGAACCGCGACGCGCTTGGCGCCTATGTCGCGGCGCGCGCCGCCGATGCGTCGGGCGATCCGGCG
>JBDSOV010000126.1:0-3705 GCA_039914575.1 Sphingomicrobium sp. | reverse complement strand
AAGCGCCGAAACGCCGTACATATATTTCGGCGAACCGGCTTCCTGCTTGCCAGCAGTGAAGGCGCAGTTGCGAAGCCCCAGGAACGACGTCTCATCGACCGTATCGCAATCGACGACGGCGCCGCCCTCTTCGAGCTTAAGGTTGTCCTTGATCCTGGATTTCTTCCACGATCCCCAAGCGTAGAGCGTCAACTCCCTGATCGGCGCATAGGCGATGGAGCCATCGATGCCCCACTTGTTGACGGTACCAAGGTTGCGGAACACGCTCTGATTCTGGATCGGATCGAACGACGACGACAGACGGTTCTCGAACCGGGTGTGCCACCCCGTAATCTGGGCCTGGATCTTCGAACTGCGGTAACGCAGACCGGCATCGAAGGTGTCGGTGGTTTCCGGCTTGGGCTTCGACCGCGAGTCGGTGGTCGGCCAGAAGAACGATTCGTACAGCGCGTCCGTGCCCGGAACCGAGAGCCCCTTGGCATAGCTGGCGTTGGCGCTGAGCCGAGGCGTGATGTCGAACACGGCGCTGATGTTCGGCAGCAGCTTGTTATACTTCAGCACGCGCTTTTGCGGCGGTGAGTAAGTCGGGTTGAGATTGCCGATGATGTCATCGACCGCCTCGTTCTGGCCCGAACATTCGACGAAGCCGTTCGACGAAGACGTGAAGCAGAAATTCTCGAGGTCGCGTTTGAAGAAGGGCAGCCGGGCGCCGATATTCAACGTCAGACGATCGTCCATGAACGAGCCGATATACTCGCCCGAAACCTGATTGAGGATCGCATAGGACTGACGATCGCGCTTCTGCAGCACAGTGCTGTTTGCATCATTCAGCGGATCGTTGACCGGGAAGACATCAAACGGCTCGCCGTCCGAATCGATCAGCCCGACCTGACCCGTCTGGCGGTGGTTGGCGTGATCGAAGGTGTAGCTCAACCGGACAATATGGTCATCGTTGATGTCGTAGCGAAGGCCGGCAATGACCCCGAACCGATGGGTTCGCGTCTGGCTGGGCGTCACCACGCGGACGGTATCGCGAATATCGCCGTCGCCGTTGAGGTCGCGACCCCCGGCATAGGGACTGCCGCCATAATAGCCGGCAACACAGTTGACGGTCGGCCCCGGTGCTGCGGTCGAGCAATTGGCCCGCCCGCCGGCCGGATTGATATCATAGCCATATTCGCGCGCGGTCGACGTCCCGCCGCCGTTGGCCTTCACAGTCTGGTAGCTCGGGTCGACCGTCAGGGTCAGCTGATCGGTCAGCGAGAAGCGCGAATTAATGCGCAGGTTGCCGGTGTTCGATGGGTTGTAGCGGCGGTCGAATTCGCTGCCGCAGCTATTGGGAGCATCGACGGCCCCGCCGATCGCCGGAGCGGTCGTGCACGGATACAGGATGTTATACTCGCGGTCGCTGCGGCTCTGCGGAAAGCCGTTGGGAACGGCGAGGTCGTTGCGAAGCGGAACCGAACCGAAGAAGTTGTTGCGGTTGCGGTTATAATTGCCGGCGATCGAGATGAAGTCGCCATTGCTGCCGAGGGGCTGGTAGACCTTGAAGTTATACTGCTGTTTGTCGACCACGCCGTAATTGTTGAACGGATTGTCGTTCTTGGCGGTCGAGACGGTGAAATAAGCGCGTGTCCCCCACGGACCCACTTCGCCGGTGTCGATCACCGCGAAGATGCGACGGAAATCGAACTGGCCGAGCGAGCCGACGAGCTGGCCGCCGAACGTCTTGCTGGGGTTGCGGGTACGGTAGTTGACCGTGCCGCCGACCGCCGCCGCGGTCGGGCTGTCGACATCGGTGGTGCCGAGATTGACGTTGACCTGTTCGATCAACTCGGGGTCGATCTGCTGGTTGGAATAAATCGCGTAATTGCCCGAATCGTTGAGCGGGATGCCGTCGAAGGTCAGGCTGATCCGGTCGCCGGAGAAGCCGCGGATGCTAAGCGTTCCGCCCGCGGAGCCGTAGGCGTCATTGTTCTGAAAGCTGACGCCCGGGACCAGGTTGATGGTGTCGAGGATCGTCTGGCCCGGATTCTGGCGGCTGATCATTTCCTGCGTCAGGACGGCCTTCGGCTTGCCGCTGTTCGGAACCTGGACGCCCCCCACTTCCTGGGTCCGAGTGCCGGTGACGATGATCGCTTGCGCCTCGAAATCCTGGGAACCGGTCGATTGGGCGAAAGCGGCGGTCGGAAAGATGACAGCCGACGTGCAGAGCAGAATGATCTTTTTCACGAGGTAAAACCCCCCAAGGGTTGAGCGCATAATTGCGAGTCGCTGTGGCTGCTATAGACGGATTGCGACGGTTGGATGACGCCGCCATCGGTACCAATTCGGAATCTTAGAAAGCGTTGCTGGAATGACACGTGAGCGCGTTCCCCGGCCCCGACTCGCGGTGGCCCGAAGCAATTTTTGAGCTGATTACAAGAGTGTCAGAAAGCCCGTCGGTCGAGCCTCCGGCCGATCGCCACGAACAGGTAGATCAACGGTGGGACAAGGATCAGCGAAAGCACCACCTTGGCGAGCATCTGGCCGGCCAGCAATTCGCCGATCGGGAACACGCCGTAGAAAGCGATGGTGATGAAAATCAACGTATCGACGATCTGGCTCAATACGCTGGCGACGCCCGAACGGAACCATAAAAGCTTGCCACCCTCGCGCTTGAGGCGGGTGAAGATGGTGACGTTGAGCAGGGTCGAAATGCCATAAGCGAGGATCCCGCCGAGCCAGATCCTGGGCGTGCCGCCCATGATCGTCTCGAACGCCGACAATCGCGCCGGGTCCATTTCGGGCGAGGCGGGGACGGCGAGCACGGTCAGTGTCAGCAGCAGCGATACGATCAGCGGCACGAAGCCGATCAGGACCAATTTGTTGGCGGTGTCGCGGCCGTGCAGTTCGGCCACCGCGCTCGAGGTGATGACCAGAAGCAGGAAGGCGAAAATCCCGGCCTCGACCGCGAGCGGTCCAAGCGCGACCTGCTTGTTGCCGAGCACCCCGGCAATGCACACCATCCCGCCGTAGAAGATGGCGAAGGCGAACAGGGACGGGCGGATGCCGGCGGTTGCGGGCGCGTTGGGATCGGTGCTCATGGGCTGCGAGGCGTAACGGCTTCACCGCCCCCCGCAAGGGTTTTGTTGACCCGCCCCGCGCCGCACGGCTAGCGCCCCCTCGTGACCCATCCCGCCATCGACATCATCGCCATCGGCGACGCCATCGTTGACGTCATCGCGACTTGCGACGACGCCTTTATCGCGGAGCACCGCCTGCCCAAGGGCGGGATGCAATTGCTCGACACCAAAGCGGCCGACATTCTGTATGCGGCTATGGGCAATGCGCGCGAGACCAGCGGCGGGTCGGCCGCCAACAACATGGCCGGGATCGCGGCGATGGGCGGCCGCGCCGCGTTCATCGGCCAGATCGCCGACGACCAATTAGGCGACATCTTCCGCCACGACATGCAGGCGTTGGGGGTGCGCTTCGATACGCCGGCGCTGCCGCGCGGCGCGTCATTACCGACCGGCCGCTGCCTGATCCTGGTCACCCCCGATGCCCAGCGGACGATGAACACCTCGCCCGGCGCATCGCATCTGCTGGCGCCGCACGCGCTCGACGAGGCGCTGATTGCGTCGGCCGCGATCCTTTATCTCGAAGGCTATTTGTTCGGCCCCGAGCTTCCGCGCCAAGCGATGATGCGGGCGATCGACATTG
>JBDSOV010000114.1:0-8529 GCA_039914575.1 Sphingomicrobium sp. | reverse complement strand
GCCCATCACGCCGAATGCCTTGCCCAAAGTGCCTTCGATAATGGTCACCCGATCGGCGACCCCTTCGGCTTCCGAAATGCCACCGCCGCGCGGGCCATACATGCCGACCGCATGGACCTCGTCGAGGTAGGTCAATGCGCCATATTCGTCGGCCAGGTCGCAGATCGCCGCGATCGGTGCGACATCGCCGTCCATCGAATAGACGCTTTCGAAGGCGATCAATTTGGGGGTCTCGGGATCTTCCTCGCGCAATAATTGCTCGAGATGAGTGAGATCATTGTGGCGGAAGACGCGCTTTTCGCAGCCCGAATTCTTGATCCCGGCGATCATCGAGGCATGGTTCAATTCGTCGGAAAAGATGACGCAGCCGGGAAGCAATTTGCCCAATGTCGACAGCGCTGCCTCGTTCGAGACATAGCCCGAGGTAAACAGCAACGCGCCCTGCTTGCCGTGGAGATCGGCCAGTTCGCGCTCGAGCTGGATATGGAGATGGGTGTTGCCGCCGATGTTGCGGGTGCCGCCCGAGCCAGCGCCGACTTCATG
The DNA here is from genome assembly GCA_039914575.1 of Sphingomicrobium sp. Classification (GTDB taxonomy): domain Bacteria; phylum Pseudomonadota; class Alphaproteobacteria; order Sphingomonadales; family Sphingomonadaceae; genus Sphingomicrobium. The sequence goes on along the minus strand of JBDSOV010000114.1, from coordinate 7,986 downwards.
AAGCGCGTCCTCCATCGCCGCGATCACCGCCGGATGCTGGCCCATGCACAGATAATCGTTCGAGCACCACACGGTGATCGGCTTGGGGCCATTGTGACCGTGGAAGCATTGCGCGTTGGGGTAGCTGCCCTTGGTCCGCAATATGTCGATGAAGACGCGATAGCGCCCCTCATCGTGCAACCGGTCGATCGCAGCATTGAAAATGCTTTGGTAGTCCACGCGCGCCCAATATCGCCGGGGACGCGCGATTACCATTGCGAACGACTCGCAACTACAGGGTGGTGATAGTGCCAATGCCGAATTTTTTAAGCGAGGCCGCCAGCGCTGTCGACGGCGCTGCGCCGGTGAACAGGGCAATGCCGTCGGGGGCGACGTCGGGCCAGGCCTGATCGCGAGTCAGCCAGACGATGCGCCGCGCGATCCCTGGACCACCATCGACGAAGGTCACTCCCGGCATCGCCCTGCCAAGCTCTTCGGCGATCAGCGGGAAGTGGGTGCAGGCCAGGACGACAGTGTCGATTTCTTCGCCGCGGGGCTGGCCAAGCATCGGGCGGACGGCGTGGGCGACGCTTTCGAGATTGACTGGCTCGCCGGCCAGTTTGGCTTCGGCGATGGCGACCAACTCGGGGCTGCCGTGACGGATGACGGAATAATCGGCAGCGAAGCGCGCGGTAAGATCGTCGACATAAGGCTGGCGGACGGTCGCCTCGGTGCCGAGCACGCCGATCACGCGGGTTTTCGATAGCAAGGCGGCGGGCTTGATCGCCGGGACGGTGCCGACGACGGGAATGTCGAGCGTGGCGCGGACATGATCAAGCGCGATGGTTGAGGCGGTGTTGCAGGCGATCACCGCGAGCCGCGGGCGAAAGCGCCCGACCAGTCGGTCAAGCAACGCCGGCAGACGTTCGGCCAGTTCGGCGTCGCTCTTGGTGCCATAGGGAAAGCCGGCATTGTCGGCGGCGTAGACGATGGGGGCGGTCGGGAGGAGGGCGCGCGTCGGCCCGAGCACGCTGAGCCCGCCAACGCCCGAATCGAAGAACAGGAGGGGGGCGGCGGGGGTCATGGGAGGTCGTTTGACGGCATGGTTCGATATCAGCAAGCCTCCCCCGTTCGTGTCGAGCGAAGTCGAGAGACCTCTGTACTATGTCCCTCTACTTCGCTCGGGACAAACGGCTTTGGTTGCGGAGCAAAGCGGTTCTGCTAGTCAACGATTATGACGACCACCCAGATCTTTGCCCTCGCGGTCGGTTATTTGCTGGGGTCGATACCGGTCGGGCTGCTGCTGACGCGGCTCTCCGGGCGCGGCGACCTTCGCGAGATTGGCTCGGGCAATATTGGTGCGACCAATGTACTTCGGACCGGGTCGAAGGGGCTCGCCGCGCTAACCTTGCTGCTCGATGCGGCCAAGGGCGCGGCGGCGGTGATGATCGCCCAAGCGATGTGGCCCGACGGTGCGCTGTTTGCCGCCGCAGGGGCGTTGATCGGGCATCTTTATCCGATGTGGCTCAAGTTCAAGGGCGGAAAGGGGGTCGCGACCCTGCTCGGGATCATCGCTCCTTTGCTGCCGATCGCGGCAATCATCTATGTCTTGCTGTGGGTCGGGATGCTGTTGGTGTGGCGTATCTCGTCGGTCGCGGGGATGACGGCGGCGGCGAGCGCCCCGGTGACCGCAGCGTTGGTGGGCGCGTGGGCACTGCTGCCGATGCTGCTCGGTTTCGCGATCCTCATCATCTGGAAGCATCGCGACAATATCGGGCGATTGAAGGACGGCACCGAGCCGAGCATCGGGCGGAGCGAGGGTTGAGCGGCGACCTCGTCGCGCGGCTCAGGCTGGTGCGCTCGGCAGGGATCGGGCCGGTCACCTTTCGCCAGTTGCTGGCGCGGTTCGGCGGGGCCGAGCAGGCGCTGGCCGCCGTGCCAGACCTTGCCGCACGCGGCGGGGGGAAAGCGCCGAGTCTGTTTAGCGAAGCGGCTGCGCGCACCGAAATCGAGCGCGTCGAGGCGCTTGGCGCGCGCTATTTGTCGCTTGGGCAAGGGCTGTATCCGCGCGCCTTGGCCGAACTCGCCGACGCGCCGCCGTTGCTTACCGTGATGGGTGACCTCGCCCTGCTCGAGCGGCCGCTGGTGGCGATCGTCGGGGCGCGCAACGCCAGCGCCGCCGCCTGTCGCTTCGCCCGCGGGCTGGCGCATGATCTGGGCCGGGAGGGGGTGGTGGTGGTCTCGGGGCTGGCACGCGGGATCGACAGCGCGGCGCACGACGGATCACTCGACAGTGGCACGGTCGGCGTGGTCGCGGGCGGGATCGATGTCGCTTATCCACCCGAGAATGAAGAGCGGCAGAGGGTGATGGGGACATGCGGACTGGTGATCGCCGAAATGCCGCCGGGGACCGAGCCGCGCGCCCGCCACTTCCCATATCGCAACCGGATCATCGCTGGCCTCGCGCGGGCGACGGTTGTGGTCGAGGCGGCGCCGCGCTCGGGATCTTTGATCACCGCGCGACTGGCGGCGGAGGCGGGACGCGAGGTGATGGCGGTACCCGGATCGCCACTCGATCAGCGCGCGCAGGGCTGCAACCAGCTGATCCGCGATGGCGCGACCTTGATCCAGAACGCCGCCGATGTGATGGAGGAGCTGCGCACGATGACCGGCAAGCTCGCCTCGCCAACCTATCCGTTCGATCACCAGGCCGAGGCAATGCCGATCGACCCGCCGACCGAGCTCCGCGCCCGGATTGTCGAACTGCTCAGCCCGTCGCCAGTCCCGGTCGACGAGATCGTCCGCCTGTCGGGGGCGGCGCCGGGCGAAGTGCAGCTGGTGTTGCTTGAGCTCGACTTGGCGGGGCGGCTCGACCGGCACGCCGGGGGCAAGGTCAGCTTGCCCGCTTGACGGCCCGTTTCGTGGCTCGGCACCATACGCGTACGTACGCACAAGGAATCCGTCGCTTGAAACTCGTCATCGTCGAATCGCCGGCCAAGGCCAAAACCATCGAAAACTATCTCGGCCCCGGGCATCGGGTGCTGGCCAGCTACGGCCATGTCCGCGACCTGCCGCCCAAGGACGGGTCGGTCGACCCCGACGACGGCTTTGCCATGCTGTGGGAAAATTACCCCGACAAGGCCAAGCAGTTGAAGGCCATTTCGGACGAGGCGAAGAAGGCCGATACGTTGATTTTGGCGACCGATCCGGACCGCGAGGGCGAGGCGATCAGCTGGCACGTGCAGGAAGTTTTGCGGAAGAAGAAATTGCTCCCGGCAAAGGTCGAGCGGGTGACCTTCAACGCGATCACCAAGTCGACGGTGACCGAGGCGATGAAGCATCCCCGTGCGCTCGACGAGGATCTGATCGACGCCTATCGGGCGCGCCGCGCACTCGATTATCTGGTCGGGTTCACGCTGTCGCCGATCCTGTGGCGCAAGCTGCCCGGGGCCAAGTCCGCGGGACGGGTGCAGTCGGTCGCGCTCAGGATCATCGTCGATCGCGAGCGCGAGATCGAATTGTTCAAATCGCAGGAATATTGGTCGGTCGCGGCGACCTTCGAGTCCGACGGAACGCCGTTCACCGCGCGGCTGGTTGCATTGGACGGCACCAAGCTCGACCGCCTGTCGATCGGCGACAAGGGCAGCGCGGACGCCGCCAAGAAGGTGATCGAGGACGGGCGGTTTACCGTCGCCTCGGTCGAGACCAAGCCGCTGACCCGCAATCCGCCGCCGCCGTTCACCACTTCGACGCTCCAGCAGGAAGCGGCGCGCAAGCTTGGCTTCGCCGCGAGCCACACGATGCGGATTGCCCAGTCGCTCTACGAGGATGGGCTGATCACCTACATGCGGACCGACGGGGTGCAGATGGCGGGCGAGGCGATCAGCGCCGCGCGCCGCGCAATCGCCGATCGCTACGACGCCGGCTTCGTCCCCGACAAACCACGCCATTACACCAGCAAGGCCAAGAATGCGCAGGAAGCGCATGAAGCCATCCGCCCGACAGAATTCACCAAAGACCATGGTGGCTCGGGCGACCATGCGCGGCTCTATTCGCTGATCTACAACCGCGCGCTAGCGAGCCAGATGGCCTCGGCGCGACTTGAGCGGACGTCGGTCGAATTGAGCGACGGCGCGGGCCGCGCGACGTTGCGGGCGACGGGGCAGGTGACGCTGTTTCCCGGCTATCTCGCGCTCTACGAAGAGAGTTTCGACGACAAGGATGATGAAGAGGGTGGCAAAATGCCGCCGCTGCGCAACGGCGATGCGCCGGTCAAGACGGGGGTCGAGGCGACCCAGAGCTTCACTCAGCCGCCGCCGCGCTTCTCCGAGGCGAGCCTGGTCAAGCGGCTCGAGGAGCTCGGGATTGGTCGCCCGTCGACTTATGCCGCGACCCTGCAGACGCTGAAGGATCGCGATTATGTCCGGCTCGAGAAAAATCGCTTCTACCCCGAGGAGAGCGGGCGATTGGTGACGGCGTTTCTCGAACGATTCTTCGAGCGTTATGTCGATTTCGATTACACCGCCAAGCTGGAGGAAGAGCTCGACGACGTCTCGGGCGGTCGTTTGGGCTGGCAGGCGATGCTCGATGCCTTCTGGAAAGACTTCAAGCCCAAGGCGGGCGAAGTGATGGAGCAGAAGCCGTCCGAAGTGACCGCCGCGCTCGACGAGTTTCTCGCGCCGTTCCTGTTCCCCGACAAGGAGGATGGGACTGATCCGCGGCTGTGTCCGTTGTGTGGCACCGGGCGGCTCGGGCTTCGCGGCGGGAAATATGGCGCGTTCGTCGCTTGCTCCAATTATCCCGAGTGCAAGTTCACGCGCCAGTTTGGGCAAGGCGGTGAGCAGCCGGCGAGTGAAGGGCCGACCGATCTCGGCAACGGCATCGAGCTGAAGTCGGGACGCTTCGGGCCCTATCTGGAGCGCGACGGCAAGCGCGCGTCGATCCCCAAGGACGTCAAGGACGGGATGACGGTCGAGACCGCTGAAGCATTGCTGTCACTGCCGCGCGAAATCGGGCTGCATCCTGAGACCGGGCTGATGATCAGCGCGTCGATCGGACGCTACGGGCCGTATCTGCTCCACGACGGTAAATATGCAAGGCTCGGGGCCTCGATCGAGGTGTTCGAAACGGGGATGAACGCGGCGGTCGTCAAACTGGCCGAAGCGGCGGCAGCCAAGGGCCAGAAGGGGAGCGCGAGGGAGCCGCTGGCGGTGCTTGGTGCGCATCCGGAATCGGGCAAGGAAATCAAGGTGATGGAGGGCAAATATGGCCCCTACGCAAGCGACGGCACGACCCACGCCACCCTGCCCAAGACCGCCGATCCCAAAGCCGTGACATTGGACGAAGCGGTCGCGCTGATCGATGCCAAGGCGGCCAAGGGTCCGATCAAGAAGGGGGGGCGGAAGGCGCCGTCGAAGTCTGGCCGCAAGCCCGGCAAGTCGGCTCCGAAGAAATCTTCAACTGGCGCCAGGAAAGGCTAAGCCCGTCGAACAGATGAAGCGTCCCCGCGGGGTCGCTGCCGATCCCGGTGATAGCGCGAATCGCGACCAAGGCGGCGAAGCTGCCGACGGTCGCGGTCAGCGCGCCGAGCACGCCCAGTTCGGCGCAAGTGTCGCAATCGTCGGCGTCGAACGCATCGCCGACGAAGCAGCGGTAGCAGGGCTTCGACCGGAACAAGGCGACCTGGCCCTGGAATTGCTGCGCGGCGGCGCTGATCAGCGGCAGGCCAAGCGCGACGCAGGTGTCGTTGACGATCAGGCGAGTGGCGAAATTGTCGGTGCCGTCGATCACCAAATCGTGGCCGGCGAGCAATTCGGCGGAATTGTCGGCATCGATCCTTTTGCCGATGCTGGTCAGGCCGACATGGGGGTTGCGGGCCATTGCGAAATGGCTGGCGAGGCGGGCCTTGGCCATGCCGATCTGGCCCGAATTATAGATTGGCTGGCGCTGGAGGTTGCTGAGTTCGACCCGGTCGCCGTCAATGATCGTCAGATGGCCGACGCCCGCCCCGGTCAGCGCCGGAATGACCGCCGCGCCAATCCCGCCCGCGCCCACGATCGCGACGCGGGTTGCCTTCAAACGATGCTGACCGATCCCGCCGATCTGGGGCAGGACGATGTGCCGCGCGTAGCGATCGAGTTCGTCGTCGCTTAACGTCACTTTCCGGTGCTGCCGAAACCGCCGTGGCCGCGTGTCGTTTCGCATAGCTCAACGACTTCATCGAACGCGGCGAGGGTGACGGCGGCGGGGACGAGCTGGGCGATGCGCTCGCCGCGGCGGATCGCGAAGGATTCAGCGCCGTGGTTGATCAGTAAGACCTTGAGCTCGCCGCGATAATCGCTGTCGATCGTGCCCGGCGTATTGGGCACCGAAATTCCGTGTTTGAACGCAAGCCCCGAGCGCGGGCGAACCTGGATTTCATAGCCGTCGGGGATGGCGACGCGAAATCCCGTGGCCACGGCGTGGCGCTGCCCCGGCGCAAGGTCGAGATCTTCGGCGGCGACGACATCCATCCCTGCCGCGCCGGGGGTGGCGTAGCTCGGCAGGGGCAGGTCTTGTCCATGGGGCAGGCGGGCAATCTGGATGCGGACGGTCACGCAAGTTCCTCTATGATGTGGGCGATGAGGTGGTGCGCGACTTCCTGCTTGGTCGCTTCGGGGCATTCCTTGGCCCCTTCGGCGGTGATCAGATGAACCCGGTTGCGGTCGCCGCCCATCACGTCGCCCGATACGTCATTGGCGACGATCCAGTCGGCGTGTTTGGCGAGGCGCTTGGCAGTGGCGTTGGCGACTACATTCTCGGTTTCGGCGGCGAAGCCGATCAGCAGTCGCGGGCGGTCGGGGTGCTGGCCGAGGGTAAAAAGGATGTCGGGGTTGGGGGCGAATTCGAGGCTTGGCGGGCCGTCGGCTTTCTTGAGCTTGTGGGCCGATGCGACGACCTTCCAGTCGGCGACCGCAGCGACGAGGATGGCGACGTCGGCGGGAAGGGCGTCCTCGACCGCTTGCGCCATTTGGTCGGCGGTTTCGACATCGATCCGCGCCACCCCGCCGGGGGTGGGAAGGGTAACGGGCCCGGCGATCAGCGTGACCCGCGCTCCCGCGGCGGCGGCGGCGGCGGCGATGGCGAAGCCTTGCTTGCCCGACGATCGGTTGGCGATGACGCGGACCGGGTCGATTGGTTCATGGGTCGGTCCGGCGGTGACGAGGATGTGCCGGTCGCTCAGCGTCCCGTTTGTCCTGAGCGAAGTCGAGGGACCTATCTCGACTTCGCTCGACACAAACGGAGTAAGGAAATTCAAGATCACCTCCGGCTCGGGCAACCGTCCCGGCCCAAACTCGCCGCAAGCCATCGGGCCTTCGTCGGGGTCGATGACGGTGACTCCACGTTCGCGCAGGAGGGCGATGTTCGCTTGCGTTGCTTCATGTTGCCACATGCGGACGTTCATCGCCGGGGCGATCACCACCGGCTTGTCGGTGGCGAGCAATAAAGTGGTGGCGAGATCGTCGGCGATGCCCGCGGCCATCTTGGCGATGAGGTCGGCGGTGGCGGGGCAGACCAAGACGAGATCGGCGGCGCGGGACAGTTGGATATGGCCCATCTCGGCCTCGTCCTTGAGATCCCACAGCGAAGTGTAGACCGGGCTCTCGGCAAGCGCGGCGAGGCTCATCGGAGTGACAAAATGCGCGCCGCCTGCGGTCAGTATTGGGGTCACCGAGTGGCCCGCCTTGCGCGCGCCGCGGATCAATTCGGCGGCCTTGTAGGCGGCGATTCCGCCACCGACGATGAGAAGGATGTGGGACATCAGCGCGGACTAGCCGGTCGAGTCCCTTAGAGTCGAGCGCGGCATAAAGTCACAAAGGTCGCAAAAGTCGCAAAAGTCATGGAGACGACGACCAATTCGTAGCCGATCCGGCGGGGCGCAATTGCAATCGTCGATCCACCCGAGTCGCGTCACCGCCATCCGCGATTCGTGGCAGATGAAATCCTACATTGGAAGGAAAACCGGTT
>JBDSOV010000071.1:0-6294 GCA_039914575.1 Sphingomicrobium sp. | reverse complement strand
CGTACAGATCGGCCGCCTCGCGCGCCTTGATTGCGGCGATGCGGGCCGAATCGCGGCGGTTCATCTGGCCCGCGCCGATGCCCGCGGTAACCCCGTCTTTGGCATAGACGATGGCGTTGGATTTGACATGCTTGGCGATGGTCCAGGCGAACAGGCAGTCGGCCATTTCCCGGGTTGTCGGGGCGCGCTTAGTGACCAATTTCAATTGATCGCCGGTGACCCGGCCATTGTCACGGTCCTGGATCAACAGACCGCCGGCAATCACCGCCACAGACTGACCGCCACGCGCCGGATCGGGCAGGGTTCCAGTCAGCAGCAGGCGCAAATTCTTCTTGGTGGCGAATGCCGCCTTGGCGTCATCATTGGCATCGGGCGCGACCACCACCTCGGTGAAGATCGCACAGATCGCCTCCGCCGTCGGCCCGTCGAGCGGCCGGTTGACCGCGACGATCCCGCCAAACGCAGAGACGCTGTCGCATTCGAGCGCGCTGGCCCACGCCTCGACCAGAGTTTCACCGGTGGCGACGCCGCACGGATTGGCGTGCTTGACGATTACCACCGTCGGCGGGCCATCGCGGAATTCGGCGAGCAATTCGATCGCGGCATTGGCATCGTTGAGGTTGTTGTAACTGAGTTCTTTGCCCTGGACCTGGGTCGCCTGCGCGACTCCGGGAGTGGCGGGGCCCATTGGCAGGTACAGCGCGGCCTTCTGATGGGGGTTTTCGCCGTAGCGCAGGTCCATCGCCTTGGTTCCGACGATGAAGCGCGACTCTGGGTAGGCCTGCCCCAAATCGACGAACGCAAACCAGCTAGCGATCATCGAATCATAGGCCGCGGTGCGGGCATAAGCCTTAGCGGCGAGGGTTCGGCGGAAGGCCAACGTTGTACCGCCCTTGTCCAGCTCGGCCAGCAGCTCCGGATAATCGGCGGGGTCGGTGACAATCGCGACGAATGCATGATTCTTGGCTGCCGAGCGGACCATCGACGGGCCGCCGATATCGATATTCTCGATGATCGTGTCGCGGCTCGCGCCTTTCATCACCGTCGCTTCGAACGGGTAGAGATTGACCACGACGAGATCAATCGCGCCGATGCCATGCGCCTCCATCGCCGCGACATGGTCCGCATTATCGCGCACCGCGAGGAGGCCGCCGTGGACCATCGGGTGGAGGGTCTTGACCCGGCCGTCCATCATTTCGGGAAAGCCGGTCAGCTCGGCGACGTCACGCACTTCATGTCCAAGGTCGCGAAGCGCCTTGGCGGTGCCGCCGGTCGAGACCAGTTCAACCCCCGCCTTGGCAAGACCCGCAGCGAGCACGTCGAGCCCCGATTTGTCGGACAAGGAAAGCAAAGCGCGGCGCACGGGCACGAGGTCGGTCATCTGAGTCCTTCTTGGGTCAGCTGGAACGGCGAAATTGCCAGGCGATGGTCCCGCCGAGCGATGAGATTTCGCCGACGACCACCAATTGTTGGATCGGGCTGGTGGCGCCGCGATGGTCGATGTGGAGACTTTCCTCAATCCCCAGCATCGCGCCGCGGCAACGGAAATTCCATGGCGGTGCGCCGGTCGCGCGGACGATCGCGCCCATGCCGTCGGCGGTGCGGGTCGCCTCGACCCCCGGCGCGAGGTGGAAGCGGATTGCATAAGGCACGTCGGCCTTGATCTTCTTGCGACCCCTGGGGGTCAATTTGTCCTGCCCGCGCAATTCCTTGCCGTCATTGCCGAGGATTATCGAGCGTTCGTGGAGCAGGCCGAAGCTGCGGACATAACCGTCGTGGGAGGCATCGAGCCGGCTTGAATCATTATCTTCGGCGCGGTCGATGACGACATCGCTCACCCCTTTGCCGAGCGTTCCGTCGTCGAGGATTGCGGTCGAATTACAGTCGTTGAGACTGAGCGTGCTGTGTGCGCCGGTAGTGCGCAGCGCGACCACCAGCTCGAGTGGCATGTCGGTCGGAACCGGGCCGGGGCCGCCGCAATTGACCACCAGCCGCTGCGCCCCGTCGCTCATTTCGAACGCCAGGGTCGAGGCGGTGCCGAGCGGCGCCATCCGCGCCGGGGGCGGCTGGGCGGCGTCGATCACCACGATCGTACCGAGCGCCGACAGCCGTTGATAGCCCCAGCCGCGTGCCTGTCGGAGCGGGCGGGCGCGAAGCCCGCAGCCTTCGACCAAGGCCGCGATCCGCGCCGGATCGCCGGCATTGCCGCCCTGCCAGCTCGACAAAGCGCCATCGCCCATCGTCACCCCGTGGAGCGCGGCGAGCGCGGCGGCGGCGGCGCTTTCGAGCCCGTCGGGGAGCGTCTGTTTGGCCGCGAAGTAAGCAGCGCGGAGCAGGCCGAGGCGATCGACCAGCAATATCTGCTCATGCGGTGAGCGGCTCATCAGCCCGCCATCTTCGAACTGGGCGGCGGCGAGCGCGCGCATCAGCCCGGCCTCGGCGCGGGCAATGCGCGGGGCGCCGCCCTGGATCAGCAAAGCAGCAGCGAGCGCGCCGGACCAGGCGGTGATCCGGTCGAGCCCGGGGGATGCGCGATCAGCTTGGGCATCGAGATGACGGGCGCCGCGCGCCAGCGTGTTGAGCAGGGCCGAACGATAGCCAAGGTCGCGGCTCGACAGGATGTAGGGGGCATAGGCGGTCCAGAACAGGATCCGCTCGCCCCACAATGCGGGCGCCCATGCTTCGTCGACGCGGGTGCCGTGGGCGACCAGCCAGCGTCCGGCCATCGCTTCGGCGACCTTGGCGCCGCGATCGCGTCCGGCGGCAGCGGCGAGATCGCGCAACCACGCGAAACCCTGGAAACCGGTGGCGAGCGGCCCGGTGGCGCCAAGCTTGGCGAAATCCAATTCGGCCAGCGATATCATCTCATTACCGACAATGTAGCGGCCGGCAAGCAGGGCATCGCCCCGGGCGCGATCACCGAGCACATGGTCGCGCGGCACCGCCGTGAGCCTGAGCGGCTTGGCGCGCGACCCGGTCAGCCGCGACCAGATCGACCCGCGCGCGAGCTTCCCGACAATCTCCTGGGGGCTCGGAGGACTCATCCCTCTCCTCGGAGCGCGGCGATGTTGGCGGCGTATCTGTCCGGCCCGTCGCGAAACACCGCGGTGCCGGCAACGAGCGCGGTGGCGCCGGCGGACAAAGCGTGAGGGGCGTTGGTGGCGTCTATTCCGCCATCGACTTCGATATGCACGTCGAGCCCGCGCTTCATCACCATCTGCGCGACCGATTCGATCTTCTTGAGCTGGCTGGTGATAAACTTCTGACCGCCGAAACCGGGGTTGACGCTCATCACCAGCACCAGGTCGATGTCTTCGATAAGATAATCGAGCATCTTGGCCGGGGTGCCAGGATTGAGCGAGACACCGGCCTTCTTGCCGAGGCTGCGGATATACTGGAGCGAGCGGTGGATATGCGGCCCGGCCTCGGGATGGACGGTGATGATGTCGGCCCCGGCCTCGGCAAAGGCATCGAGGAAGTGGTCGACCGGCGAGATCATCAGATGAACGTCAAACGGCAGGCTCGTGTGCGGGCGGAGCGCCTTGACCACCGCCGGGCCGATGGTGAGGTTGGGGACGTAATGGCCGTCCATCACGTCGATGTGAATCCAGTCGGCGCCAGCAGCGTCGATGCTGCGAACTTCTTCGCCCAGCTTGGCGAAATCGGCTGACAGGATCGAGGGCGAGATGATGGGGCGGGTCATGACGTTCGATTTGCCTTCATTTGGCCGGCGCGACAAGGCGTTTGCTAGGCGCTAGAAGTCTGGCCACGAAGAAGCCGTCGAGCCCGCCAGCCTCGGCCAACATGCCGGGCAGGATGCGGACCCAGCCTTCGGCCGATGACGTCACGCCGTCAGGCAATTCGCCCTTAGTTGGAGGAGAAAGCGCGAAGCCGGGGTTAGCCGCGAGGAAGGCGGTGACGATGTGCTCGCCCTCGGCCGGCTCAAGGCTACACACGGCATAGACGATGGTACCGCCGGGACGGACCATTTTGGCAGCGCTGTCCAGGAGTTTGGCCTGGAGCTCGGTCAGCTCGGCGATGACCGAAGGCCTTGCGCGGTAGAGCACTTCGGGATGGCGGCGGAAGGTGCCGGTCGACGAGCAAGGCGCGTCGAGCAGGACCGCGTCGGCAAGCTCGGCGGGCTGGTAGTCAAGGGCGTCGGCGACGATGGTGGTCGCTTGCAATCCGGTGCGCACGAGGTTGTCGGCCAGTCGTGCCAGACGACTTTTCGAGCGGTCGAGGGCGGCGACCTGGTGACCGGCGGCGGCGAGCTGCATGGTCTTGCCGCCGGGGGCCGCGCAGATGTCGGTCACGGTGCGAGCATCATGTGGAATGAGGCGGGCGGGGATCGAAGCGGCGAGGTCCTGGACCCACCATTGACCCTCCGCAAAGCCGGGAATCGATGTTATTTCAGTGGGTTGCAGTCGGCGATGGCGCGGGGCCAGTGATTCGCCGAGGGGGAAGTCCTGGTCGGTCGCGAACGACAGGTCGAGCGGCGGGCGCTTGGCGATTGCGGCGCGCGCGGCGAGGACGACATCGTGGCCCCACGCGGTGGCCCAACGCTGCTCGACTTCGGCCGGCAGGCGGGGATCTTCGACCGGGCCGAGACCGCGGCGGAGCAGGGTACCGAGCACGCCATGGACCAAGCGGCGCGGGCCGCCATCGACGAGGGGAAGCGCGGTGGCGACAATCGCATGGTCGGGGGTATCGAGCCCGATTTTCTGGGCGAGCGCGAGGCGCAATACCATCCGCGCCTTCGAATCGTCGGGCAGGCGCTGGCGGGTGGCCGAATCGATCAGTTCGTCGAGATCGGGCAGACGGCGCAGTGTCTCACCAGCGATGGCCGAGGCGTGGGCGGCGTCGGCCGGGGGAAGCCCGCGCGCGGCGGAGGCGGCGCTGTCAAGCGTCTGGCCCTTGCGGAGGACCGCGTCGAGCATGACCAAAGCGGCGCGGCGCGCGGCGGTGCCGTCGGGTATGGGGGTGTCAGGACTTGGCATCGCGCCCCTTACGCATCATCTTGGCCTTTGTGAAACGCCCCAGACATCTCGACCCGCCGGAATATCTGTCGGAGTCGCCGCCGGTGCCTGAGCCCGCGGAGGGGATCGATGATCGCAAGCCGCTCGACCCAACGCGCTACGGAGATTGGGAGAAGAAGGGCGTGGCGATCGACTTTTGAAGGGCTCAATCCTCCTCGTCGCCGGGAGGGCGGCTGAGCATGGTTTCGAGTAATTCACCGACACTCACCTGCCCGCTGAGCAACTCGACCACCGCCGACACGATCGGCATGTCGATGTTGCGTGTCGTTGCAATCCGATGGAGCACGGGGGCGGTATGCGCGCCCTCGGCGACGGTTCGGCGGTCCTTCATCAGCTCGACCACATTCTTCCCCTCGCCAATCGCCTTGCCGAGTGAGAAGTTACGGCTGCTGGTCGAGGAACAGGTCAACACCAAATCGCCAAGGCCCGACAGCCCGGCCAACGTCTCGCGTCGTCCGCCCATGGCGAGCCCGAAGCGGGTCATTTCGGCGAAACCGCGGGCGATCAGCGCGGCGCGGGCATTTTGCCCGAGGCCGCGGCCTTCGGCGACTCCGCAGGCGATCGCGAGCACATTCTTGACCGCGCCGCCGGCCTCGGCCCCGGCAACGTCATCGGTGAGGTAAGTGCGGAATGCAGAAAGGTTGATCCGCCCACGAAGCGCTTCACCGAGCTTTTTGTCGTCGCACGCCAAAGTGACCGCGGTCGGCAGCCCGACCGCCACTTCATGCGCGAAAGTCGGCCCCGACAGCACCGCGACCGGCGAAGTCGGACAGACGTCGCGCGCAACTTCGTGGAGCATCTTGCCCGAGGCTTCCTCGATCCCCTTCGAGCACAGGATCAGCGGCATCTTCGGGCAGGGGCTGCGCGACAGCACCGCGCGCATATGCTGCGCCGGGGTCACCACCAGCCAGCCGTCGGCCCCCGACAGATCGGAGAAATTGCTGGTCGCGCGGATCGCCTTGTTGAGCTTGATTCCCTTGAGATAGACCGGATTTTCGTGAATCTTGTTGATCGCCGTCACGACGTCATCCTCGAACGCCCAAATCAGAGTCTCGCGCCCGCCAGCCGCCGCGACCTGGGCGAGCGCAGTGCCCCACGCCCCGCCACCGATCACCGCCAGTTTCTCGATCGTCATGCTTTCGCTCCCGCCCCGCGCACCTTGTCGGCTGTTTCGTCGAGCGGCCAGCGCGCCCGCGCCGGCACGTCGAGCCCATCGGTCATGCCCAGCGCCAGCCGCTCGGCCCCGGCCCAAGCGATC
>JBDSOV010000044.1:0-5976 GCA_039914575.1 Sphingomicrobium sp. | reverse complement strand
TCGCGCTCGTTCCACCAATCGGCGAGCGAACCTTGCGGATCGATATCGATGAGGCAGACGGGCCCGGCGCCCGCCAATTGCGCTTGCACCGCCAGATGTCCGGACAGGGTGGTTTTACCCGATCCGCCTTTCTGTGATGCCATAGCAAGAACGCGCATTCTATTCCCCTCGCCCAAAAATGACGCTGATCAGCCAAAGTGACGCTGACTAGAGTGCCACCTGACCCGAAAGCCCCTAAATATTGGTTAATGTCCCCCCGACCTTGTTGCCGACCCAGGCACGTGGCTAAGGCTAGGGTGTGAAGATCAAGCGAGGCAGGAAATAATGCGGATCGCGATGATTCTGGCACTGTTGGCGATGACTCTCCCCGCGTCGGCCCCGGCCAGCGTGCGCTCGGGGATCGAGGCGTGGCAGCAGGGCAATCCGGCCAAGGCGGTCGCCATCTGGCGCGCGCTGGCCGACAAGGGTGACTTGGATGCCGCCTTCAACCTCGCTCAGGCCTATCGCCTTGGGCGGGGCGTCCCCGCCGACAGCGGCGAGGCCAAGAAATGGTTCGAGAAAGCCGCCCGCGCCGGCCACCTCGATGCGCAGGTCAGCCTCGGATTGCTGTTGTTCGACATCGGCGACCGCACCGCCGCCTTGATGTGGCTCAAACGCGCCGCCGACCGCGGCGAGCCGCGCGCGTTGCTGGTCACCGGCACGGCGCTGTTCAACGGCGACGGGATGAAGCGCGATTCGGTGCTCGGCTATGCTTATGTCAGCCGCGCCGCCGCACAGGGCCTCGCCCCGGCCAAGGCGACTCTGGCTGACATGGACAAAGTGATGCCGGTTGAGGATCGCAGGAAAGGCGTCGCCCTCGCGCTTGCCGCCGCCGCCAAGCCCGCGCCAACCAAGCCCGCGCCAGCCAAGCCCCCGCCGGCAAAACCCGCGCTGACCGTCACCGCGAAAAAGGTGCCGCCGCTGCCCGTCCCCTTCAACGGTTCGTGGCGGATCCAGCTCGGCGCGTTTGGCACGCGCGGCGCGGCTCAGGCGCTGTTTGGCAAACTCGGCCCGTCGCTCGCCGGCACGCAGGCTTATTATATCCCGGTCGGCGCGGTGACCCGGCTTCAGGTCGGGCCTTATGCTTCGCGCGCCGCCGCGTCGCAGGCGTGCGCGAGGCTGAACCCCCAGCCCTGCTTCGCGGTCTCAGCTAAGTAACCCAGTCCTTGCGCGCGATCCCCTGCGCCCACAGCAAGGCGTCGAGCCCATGATGATCAAGCCGCGCATCGGCCACCGCGATCAGCGCCGGCTTGGCGCGATAGGCGACCCCCAGCCCGGCCTCGACGATCAGCGGAATGTCATTCGCCCCGTCGCCGATCGCCAGCACCGCCGACGACGCCAACCCGCGCTCGTCGCGCTCGACGACCATCGCCGCTTTCTTGGCCTCGGCATCGACGATCGCACCCTCAAGGTCGCCAGTCAGTTCGTCATTGTCCTTGGCGAGGCAATTGGCGGCAAAGCTCTCGAACCCGACCATCGCCGCCACGGGCTCGACGAAATCGACAAACCCGCCAGACAGCAATAACGTCCCCGCGCGGCGCGCGCGCATCGTTTTCACCAATGTTGCCGCGCCCGGATTGGGCCGAATTCGTTCGTCGAGACAGCGCGCGATGATCGCCACGTCGAGCCCCTTCAGCAACGCCACCCGCTCCTTGAGCGCCTCGGCGAAATCCAGTTCCCCGCGCATGGCCCGCTCGGTGATCGCCGCGATCGACGGCTTGATCCCGGCATAATCGGCCAGCTCGTCGATGCATTCCTGCCCGATGATGGTCGAATCCATGTCGGCGGCGAGCAATTTCTTCTCGCGCCCCTCGGCGGGCTGGACGATCACGTCGCAGCCGTTCCAGCTTTCCAGCGCAGCCCGCGCCGCCGCCCCGTCCGCGACCTCGAGATCGGCCGCATCGCCCTCGTCGACCCAGGCAAGAAATCGCGCGGCGGGGACGCGCTCGATCGCTTGGCCAAGCAGCCTGTCATCGAGCCGTCCGGCTGCTATCAGCGTCGCAATGATCAATCCGCTTCCTCCGCTGGCCCTCATCGCCGGTCCGACCGCCAGCGGCAAGAGCGCGCTGGGACTAGCCTATGCCCGCCGCAGCGGGGGCGTGATCGTCAACGCCGACAGCGCGCAATTGTACCGCGACCTGCCGATAATTTCCGCCGCACCGACCGCCGCCGAGCAAGCTGAGGTCGAGCATCGGCTGTACGGGGTGCGCGACGGTGCCGACCCCTGTTCGGCGGCCGACTGGGCAGAACTGGCCAAAGCCGAGATCAACGAGCTCCACTGCGCGGACAAGCTGCCTATCCTGGTCGGCGGCACCGGCCTTTATCTGCGCACCCTGCTCGATGGCATTGCCCCGGTGCCGGCGATCGACCCCGCGATCCGCGCCGAAGTCCGCGCCGCGACGGTGGCCGATAATCGCCTCCAGCTGGAACGCCTCGACCCCGGCGGTGCGTCCCGCCTCGACGCCGCCGACACCACCCGCATCGCCCGCGCGCTCGAAGTCGTGCGCTCGACCGGCCAGACGCTCGCCCATTGGCAGCAGCATCTCGATGGCGGGATCGCCGGCCAGGTCGCTCTAAGCCCACTGATCCTGCTCCCCCCACGCGACTGGCTGATCGCGCGCTGCGACCAGCGCTTCGCCGATATGCTCGACCAGGGCGCAATCGAGGAAGTCGCACGGCTGGTCGAGCGGGGGCTCAACCCCGAGCTGCCGGTCATGCGCGCCATTGGCTTGCGCGAGATCGCTGAAGGCGGTGACCGCGCCGACATGATCGCGCGCGGCCAGCTCGCTACGCGGCGCTATGCCAAGCGCCAGACCACCTGGTTCTCCAACCAGCCGCCGTCCGACTGGCCGCGCTTCACCGCCCCGCTCGATTCGCCGCAAGCAATCGACGACGCATTGGCCCTGCTTACGCCCTAACCAACCGTGTCGGACACTTCCTCGGGACGATCGCCGACGCTGGCCCGTTCAAGGTAAGCGCGCTGCAATTTGCGATGCGCTTCGGCGGCCTTGGAGTCGCTTGCGGCAAGGGCGCGCTGTTCCTCTTCGGCAGCGCGGCTCGCGAAATAAATCCGGTCGTGATCGCTCATCGGACGCCCCTCCCCAGCGGTATCGACCATATTATCAGAAAATCCGCGAAAGCGAGAGTCGCCTCACTTGCGGCCGAACAATTTCTCATTGTCGGTGGGCCAGGTTGATCTCGTAGAAGCACAAACAAAATGCGGCAGAGCCAACTGGTCTTCAACAAACTACATCCAACCGCCGAATCCACTTGGGGCTGCTTGCGACTCGGCTGTCGGAACCATACAAGAATCTCGGGAAGGGGCCGAGGATGAAGCGCGTTGGTCATTATAGGCTTGAGTTCGGGCTGATTGCGGCAGTCATTCTGATAATGGTCTTGGGCTTCTGGGAAATATATTTCGGGGCCGATGCTGATGCGCAGCCGCATCACCATCTTCATATCGCGACGGTTTTCATCTGGATCGGCTTGCTGCTGACCCAACTAACCCTGATGGCAAGGGGCAGCCGCGCGATGCACAGGAAAGTGGGGCTGGCAGTGCTGGTTGCCGGTCCGCTGCTGGTGGCCACGGCGGCCATGCTGTCGGTCCATTCAGCCCACAAGGGAGTGGTCTCAGGGGAAGGCGACTTCCTGATCGTTCAGAACGTAATGGGGACCCTCGAATTGGGGTTGATCATCTTTCTGGCTTTTCTGCTGAAAAATCGCAGGAAACTCCACGGCTCGCTACTCCTGAGCACGACCATATTATTCATGGGCATTGCACTGTTTTTCGTCCTGATCAGCTTTGTACCCCAGTTCAGAATCGAAGGTCCGGAGACATTTTACCGGTTCCAGACGGCTGCCATTACAGGACAGGTTATCTGTGTTGCCCTAGGGTTTCTGTTTTTCATCAAGGATCGGAGAAACGGATGGCCCTTCTTGGTCGCGGGCTCGTGTTTCTTTTTAAACGAGGCGATCAGATCACTGTTGGCGGGTAATGGCCTGATCGATCCGCTAACCGAGATCGTCGGGTCAATGAGCCAGCCACTCGTATTTATCGCAACTTTTGCGCTTCTGTTTTCTCTCTTGGCGGTGACGGCGTTACCGGTCGGGCGCCAACTTCGGCCAGTCTGATCTCTACTAAGTTCAGTTAAGGAAGAGCCCGCCCTAAACTAGCGACTGCTCCGCAAAGTCATTCACTTTCTTCCGAACAATTTCTCAATGTCACCATGGGCCAGCTTGATCCACGTCGGGCGGCCGTGGTTGCATTGCCCCGAATGCGGGGTGACCTCCATCTCGCGCAGCAAGGCATTCATCTCCGCCACCGACAATATCCGCCCAGCGCGCACCGATCCATGGCAGGCGATCGTCGCCGCGACATGGTCGAGCCGGTCGCGAAGCGCGAGCGCGGTACCGAGCACGGCCAACTCGCCCGCCAGATCGGCAAGCAGCCCCGGTACATCGGCCTTGCCCAGCGCCGCGGGAGTGGCGCGGACCAGCATCGTGGTCGGACCGAACCGCTCGATCTCCAGTCCCAGCTCGGCCAGTTCGCCGACCGCCCCCTCCAGCTGGTCGCACTCGACCTCGTCCAGTTCGACCGTCTCGGCGATCAGCAGCGCCTGCCGTGGGATCGCCCCGCCGGCATTGGCTCGCCGCATCCGTTCGAGCACCAGCCGCTCATGTGCGGCATGCTGATCGACGATTACCAGCCCATCCCCGGCTTCGGCGACGATATAGGTCGCCGCCACCTGTCCGCGTGCGATGCCCAGCGGATAATGCTGGTCCGCAGGCGCGATCGGCGAGGCCGGAGCCGCCCTGCCGTGCGGTAACGGCGCATAAGAGAATGCCGGGCGATGATCCCACACATTTCCCTGGGCAGGCGGCGGCGTAAACGCCACTCCTGCCTCGCCTCCAACGGGCTCGACCTGCCACATTGCTGGTGCCGCAAATTGCTCCCTTGCCGAACTCCGATGCCCGGCTTCTTCGAGCGCGGCGCGCAACCCCCCGACGATCAGCCCTCGAACCGCCGCCGGATCGCGAAACCGCACCTCGGTCTTGGCCGGGTGGACGTTGATGTCGACCTCGTCGCCCGGCACCTGAATGAACAGCGCCGCGACCGGGTGGCGATCGCGCGCCAGCAGGTCGCGATAGGCGGCGCGCAACGCCCCGACCAGCAACCGATCTTTGACCGGGCGGCGGTTGACGAACAGATATTGCTGGTCGGCCATCCCGCGGTTGAAAGTCGGCAGGCTGACCACCCCGGTCAGGTGGAGTCCGTCGCGGACGCAATCGATCCCCAGCCCGTGGCGATCAAGGTCATGGCTCAGCAACGCCGCCACCCGCGCCGGCCCGTCGCTCGGCTGGAGAGACAATATCCGCCTCCCGTCATGGTCGAGGGTGAAGCCGACGTCGGGCCGCGCCATCGCCAGCCGCCGCACCGAATCGAGGCTCGCGGCATATTCGGCGCGCGGTGAGCGGAGGAATTTGCGTCGCGCCGGCACCTTGTCGAACAATCCCTCGACCCTGGCCCTTGTCCCCGGCGGAATCGAGACCGGCCCCTCGCCGGCCGCGACGCCATGGTCGATTTCCAACCGCCAGCCCCCACCAACTTCATTGGCGCCGCCGTCCCGAATCCGGCTTTCGATCGTCAGCCGCGCCACGCTGGCGATCGACGGCAATGCCTCACCGCGAAAACCGAAGCTTGCAACATTCTCAATCCGGTCGTCGGGCAGTTTGGAAGTGGCGTGACGCTCGATCGCCAGCCGCATATCGGCCGGGTCCATCCCCGACCCGTCGTCGGTCACCTCGATCAATTCCAGTCCGCCCGCGCCGAGCCGAACCGCAACCGTGCTCGCCCCCGCATCGAGCGCGTTTTCAATGAGTTCCTTCAATGCACTGGCTGGGCGCTCGACCACCTCGCCCGCGGCGATTCGATTGACG
>JBDSOV010000031.1:0-3712 GCA_039914575.1 Sphingomicrobium sp. | reverse complement strand
AAGCGGCCATTTTCGTCGAACACCGGATTGCCCGACAGCGACCAGTGAACATCGTCATTGGTCGCGGCGCGGACAATTACTTCGGAGAAAGGGAAGCGCGCCGACAGGTGGAAGCCGAGGGTTCGCTCCTCGCCAATCCCGCCTTCGGGACTGGCGTCGACCGACAGCAAGGTGGTGAACTGCCGACCGAGCAGCGTTTCCGGATCGGTCTGGAAATCATCCGCCAGTTGCTGCGAGACATAGGACAGGGTGCCCTGGCTGTTGGTCTCCCAGAACCAGCCACGACCGCTATTCTCGAATTCGTTGACGAAGTGCAGCGCCTTATGCGCCTCATGATCGAGCAACAGCCGGTCGTGTGCGGTGGCGATCATGATGCGCGCGCTGGCAACGCTGTAGCCGACCACCACCATCGACATCGTGCCGATCCCCGCAACCACCGCGGGATCGCCGCTGACGATCGCGGCACCCAATGTGCCGACGAAGGCGCAAACAACGGCCAAAGGAGGAGAGCTGCTGACCGCCACCGCGCTGGCGACAACCACCGTACCGATGACGATCGGGAGAATTCCCGACTGGTCAGTATTGGGAAGCAACGACGCGGCGTATCCGAACAAGGTCCATAGACCGCTCGACACCAGCACCACCAGCGACATCACCAAAGTGACGGTGCGCGGCGACACCTCGAGCCGTTCGCGCATCTGCATGAAGGCGAGCGCGGCAAGGTCGAACAGCATTGCCAGGATCATCGGCCCGAACAGCAACGGCGCCACCCGGGCAGGGATCGCAAAGCCGTAATGCAGCAGGATAGCGATCGACGAGATGAGGTGGGCGACACCGAGCAGCAGCGGAACGAAGGTAAGCTGCGACACGCGTTGCTCGGTGATCGCCGAATCATCGCTCGTCACCGGGGGGCGAAGGTCGAACGACAGGGTGTCGAGCCAGCCCGCGCGCTGCTCCCGCACATTAGTCTTCACTGCCCCTGCAAAACGACTACGCCGCATTTTTTCCTACCTCGAAAAGAGGCAGCTTATCGCAGGCAGGTGTTAACAGCCCCTCAAACGAACACGGTGATTGTTAATTTAAGCATCTTCTTCGGGCAGGAAGTCGGCCACCGAGAGATAGCGCTCGCCGGTGTCGTAGTTGAAGGTCAGGACACGCGGATTGGGGCCGAGGGCGGGCAATTTCTTCGCCACCGCGGCGAGGCTTGCGCCCGACGAAATGCCGATCAGCATCCCCTCCTCGCGCGCCGCGCGGCGGGCCATGTCCTTAGCTTCGTCGGCGGATATCTGGATCGTCCCGTCGAGCATTGAAACATCGAGGTTGGCGGGCAAGAAACCGGCGCCGATGCCCTGGATCGGGTGGGGCGCGGGCACGCCGCCCGAAATCACCGGTGACAGCTCGGGCTCGACCGCAAACACCTTGAGCGACGGCCACGCCTGCTTGAGGATGCGCGCGCAGCCGGTGATGTGGCCGCCGGTGCCGACCCCGGTGATCAGCGCATCAAACGGCGCATCGGCAAAGTCGGTAAGGATCTCGCGCGCGGTGGTGGCCACGTGAACGTCGATATTGGCGGGATTGTCGAATTGCTGGGGCATCCAGCCGCCGGGAGTCGAATCGCGGATCTCGGTGGCGCGGGCGATGGCGCCCTTCATGCCGCCCGCACGCGGAGTGAGGTCAAAGGTCGCGCCATAAGCCAGCATCAGCCGGCGGCGCTCGACCGACATGCTGTCGGGCATGACGAGGATCAGTTTGTAGGCCTTGACCGCGGCGACCATGGCGAGGCCGATGCCAGTGTTGCCGCTGGTCGGTTCGATGATCGTGCCGCCGGGCTGCAACTTGCCCGACGCCTCGGCCTCCTCGATCATCGACAGCGCGATACGGTCCTTGATTGAGCCGCCGGGGTTGGCCCGCTCCGACTTGACCCACACCTGCGCGTTGCCGAACAGGCGGTTCAAGCGAATGTGCGGGGTGTTGCCGATAGTTTCGAGGATGGAATTGGCCTTCATGCGCTTTCTCCTTGAAGACGGTCGGGTGGTGTCTTGGTCGGGGGATCAAAGGTCCTGGCGTTGCGGAGTTCTGGAAAGAATATGGCCCATCCGGCGGCAACGACAATGGCGGCGCCGCCGCCGAAGACCACCGCGAGCACCGGGCCAAGCAACCCTGCGGCGAGCCCCGACTGCATCTCGCCCAGCTCGTTGGAGGCGGAAATGGCGAGACCCGACACCGCCGAGACCCGGCCGCGCATGGCGTCAGGGGTGTGCAACTGGACCAGGCTGGAGCGGACATAGACCGAGAGCATGTCGAACATGCCGAGCAAGGCCAGCGCGGCGAGCGACAGGCCCATGCTGTTCGACAGGCCGAAGATGATGGTCATCGCGCCGAACCCGGCCACCGCGAGCAACATCTTGACCCCGACATTATTTTTGAGCGGTACCCAGGCATAGTAGAGCGCGACGACGGCGGCGCCTACCGCCGGGGCTGCGCGGAGCAGGCCGAGGCCTTCGGTGCCGACTTGGAGGATGTCGCGCGCGAACACCGGCAGCATCGCGGTCGCACCGCCGAGCAGCACCGCGAACAGGTCGAGCGTGATCGCGCCGAACAGGAAGCGGTGCCGGCGGACGTAGGTCAGGCCCTCGACCATCTGGCGAAAGGGATGGGCGTGGCCGGCGATCGGCGGGGGGGTGACGCGGCGGATCGGGGTCAATGCGATCATCGCCACCAGCATCAATCCGGCGGCGACCCAATAGGGCAGGGCCGGATCGGCGGAATAGAGAAAGCCGCCCAGCGCAGGGCCACCGACCGACGCCATTTGCCACGCGATCGAGCTCATCGCGATCGCCTCCGGAAGCATCTTGGGCGGCACGATATTGGGGGCGATGGCCGACATGGCGGGACCGACGAACACGCGGGCGATGCCGTGCAGCGCGGCGAAGGCGAACAGGATCGGCAAAGTGAGGGCATCGGTCGCAGTCAGCCAGCCGAGCGACAAAGCGATGGTCATGTCGATCGCATTGGCGAGCCGCGCTACGGTGCGCCGCTCGAACCGGTCGGCGACCCAGCCGGCGACCGGGGTGAGGAGGGCGAGCGGCACGAACTGCGAAAGGCCGAGCAGCCCCAACTGGAACGACGCCTCGCGGATCGACATGCCATAATCGGTCCGGGCAAGGTCGTAGACCTGGTAACCGATGATCACGACCATTCCCATCGTCGCCAGCACGGCGGCGAAGCGGGCGATCCAATAGTAACGGAAGTCGACGATTCTCAGCGGGGCAGGGAGGATCGCCATGGTGGGCGCGTAGCTGCCACGCACCATATCGACAAGCGGCGCACTTGTGTTCTTGGTTCGTTCACGGCAATATCAGCGCATGGCCAAGCCCAAGAAAATCTATGTCTGCCAGTCATGCGGGTCGTCGAGCCACCGCTGGCAAGGGCAATGCGCCGACTGTGCCGAGTGGAATACGTTGGTCGAGAAAGCGACGGTGACCAACATCTTCGCCGCCAAGCATGATTTGTCGACGGGTGGCCGAGCGATCATCCTGTCGTCGCTCGACGCGGAGGCGGCGTTGCCCGCGCGGCTGGCGTCTGGAATCGCCGAATTTGACCGCGCGATCGGCGGCGGTATCGTGCAGGGATCGGCGATGCTGGTCGGCGGCGACCCGGGGATCGGCAAGTCGACTTTGCTGCTGCAGGTCGCGGCGCGGCTGGCCAAGGC
>JBDSOV010000096.1:0-4175 GCA_039914575.1 Sphingomicrobium sp. | reverse complement strand
CGGTCGCGCCGAGATCGGTCGCGGAGGCGTCGGACAGGCTGCCCTGCATCGAGCCCATCGGGGTGCGCGCGGTTGACAATATGACGATCGGGTCGGTGGACATGGGGAATCTCCGCTTGGGGGTTGGAGGCGACATAGGCGCGGGCGCCGTCGTGTTCAATTCGCCCGATTGCGCGTCGCACCGCGCAACGATAGTCTGGCCCCATGAAACAGGTCGATCCAGCCAAGCTGATCCTCGCCGGGGCTGCGGCCCTGTTCCTTGGCGCGGCGGCGTTCGGCCAGGCTCCAGTCGCGCCGCCAGCGCCGCCCGCGCCCTCGCTTTTCAAGAATCTCAAGGTCTTGCCGGCCGCGATCCCGCGCGACCAATTGTCCGCGGTGATGAAGAAATTCACCGCCTCGCTCGGCGTCAAATGCAGCTTTTGCCACGTCGGCGAGGAGGGCAAGCCGCTGTCGACCTATGATTTCGCTTCCGACGCCAATCCGCACAAGGAAATCGCGCGCGGGATGATGCGCCTTACCTGGCGATTGAATAATCAGGATCTCAAGGCGATCGATGGCCTGAAGGATGCCAAAATCTCGTGCTTCACCTGCCATCGCGGGGCGAAGGAGCCGCTCTCGGAAATTCCCGCGCCGCCGCCGCCGACAGGCTGATCGCCTTGTCGCGCGCTTGCCCGCGATGCTAGGCGAAGCGGCGAACAGGAGATCCCAATGAGCGACATGCCCGGCCTCGATTTCGACCTTGGCGAGATGGCCGACACGATCCGCGACACGACGCGGCGCTTCGCGACCGACAAGATCGCCCCGATCGCCGCCGAGATCGACGCCAACGACCGCTTCCCGATCGAGCTGTGGCCGCAGATGGGCGAACTCGGGCTGCACGGTATCACCGTCGAGGAGCAATGGGGCGGGCTTGGCCTGGGTTATCTCGAGCATGTCGTGGCGCAGGAGGAAGTGGCCCGCGCCTCGGCCTCGGTCGGCCTCAGTTACGGCGCGCACAGCAATTTGTGCATCAACCAGATCCGCCGCTGGGCCAATGACGAGCAGAAAGCCAAATATCTCCCCAAATTGATTTCGGGCGAGCATGTCGGCGCGCTGGCGATGAGCGAAGCGGGGGCAGGGTCTGACGTCGTCTCGATGAAATTGAAGGCCGAGAAGGTCGGCAATGGCTATCGCCTCAACGGCACCAAATTCTGGATCACCAATGCCGAATTTGCCGACACATTGGTGGTCTATGCCAAAACTGGCGGCAACGACGACAAGCCCTCGCGCGGAATCACCACCTTCCTCATCGAAAAGGGGTTCGAGGGCTTCTCGATCGGCCAGAAAATCGACAAATGTGGGATGCGCGGCTCGCCCACCAGCGAGCTGGTGTTCGACGATTGCTTCGTCCCCGCCGAAAATGTCATGGGACCCGAAAATGGCGGGGTTGGGGTGCTGATGAGCGGCCTCGACTATGAGCGCACCGTGCTCGCCGGAATCCAGCTCGGGATCATGCAGGCGTGCCTCGACGTGGTCGTTCCGTTCGTGCGCGAGCGCAAGCAATTCGGCCAGGCGATCGGCAGCTTCCAATTGATCCAGGCCAAGGTCGCCGACATGTATGTCGCGCTCAACTCGGCGCGCGCCTACGTCTATGCGGTGGCCAAGAATTGCGACGCCGGCAAGACCACGCGGTTCGACGCCGCCGGAGCGATCCTGTTGGCGAGCGAAAGCGCGTTCAAGGTCGCGGGCGAGGCGGTCCAGGCACTGGGCGGCGCCGGTTACACCAAGGACTGGCCGGTCGAACGCTTCATGCGCGACGCCAAATTGCTCGACATCGGCGCCGGCACCAACGAAATCCGCCGCATGCTGATCGGCCGCGAGATCATTGGGGCATAGTCTTGCCGCTTAATCTGGGTTAAGCTCCGTCCCGGGCAGGGGGAGTGCAGATGATGCGGATAATGATGATCGCCTTGGCAACGGCAGGGGCCGGACTGGCGGCGTGCGACCGTGAGCCCGCTGAAGCGGTAAAGGTCGAAGCCAAACCGGTTGCACTCGCCTATGAGGGGGCCGGCGCTACCGATCCCGCGGCGATCCGTGCCCACGGCAAGCGGATGAGCCAGGTGTTGAGTTGCGCCGGCTGCCATGGCGACAATCTGCAGGGCACCAATGTCACTGCCGACGATCCCGGCACCGGCGATATGAATGCCCCCAACCTGACTTTGCTACTGGCGAGTTACAGCGATGCCGATCTCGATCGGGTGATCCGACACGGAATCCCCAAGGACAATCGGCAACTCTGGTTCATGACCTCGGAAACCCTGCAATTCGTCAGTGATTCCGACGTTACAGCGCTGGTCGCTTATCTCCGCACGGTGAAGCCGGCGGGCAAGCCGATGCCCAAGGTTCGCCTGGGGCCGAAGTTTAGCGACGATGTTGCCAAGGGCGTTGCCGCCGACGCGCCCGGCATGGTCAAACGGTTCAAGGCGTCGCAACCGGTCGATCTGGGTCCGAGCCATGCGCTTGGCCGCTATATCGCGATGACCACCTGCACCCAATGTCACAATGGCGCGCTCCAGGGATACGAAGGCTTTACGCCCAATCTCGACATTGCGGGTTCCTATACGTCGGCCGAACTGACGACCTTGCTGACCACCGGCGAGGGCAAGGTGAAGAAAGACCTCGGGCTGATGAGCGTGATCGTGAAGAATGCCTACTCGAAACTCACCCCCGACGAGCGGGCCGCCGTTGTCGCTTATGTGAAGGCGCGGGTCGACCGGCCCCAATAGCTTTGCAAGCAGCGCACTAGGCGCTAGCGACGTTGGCCATGAGCGGACCCCGGCTGGACAGCAAGATCGACCTCGATGGCGAGGAGGCGAAAGCCCGCGCGGCGCATAATCGCGGGCTGGCAGAGAAATTGCGCGCCGATGTCGCCAAAGCTGCATTGGGTGGCACCGAGAAATCGCGTGAGCGGCACACGTCCCGCGGCAAACTTCTACCGAGAGCGCGCGTCGAGCGCCTGCTCGATCCGGGCTCGCCGTTCCTTGAGATCGGCCAGCTCGCGGCGTGCGACCTGTACGACGGCGAGGTGCCGGGCGCGGGGATGATCGCGGGCATCGGGCGCGTCGCGGGGCGCCAGTGCATGATCGTCTGCAACGATGCGACGGTGAAGGGCGGAACCTACTATCCGTTGACCGTCAAGAAGCACCTGCGCGCGCAGGAAATCGCCGAGGCCAATTGCCTGCCGTGCGTCTATTTGGTCGACAGCGGCGGCGCCAATCTGCCGCACCAGGCCGAGGTGTTCCCCGACCGCGATCACTTCGGCCGGATCTTCTACAACCAGGCCAATATGTCGGCGCAAGGCATCGCCCAGATCGCCTGCGTGATGGGCAGTTGCACCGCCGGCGGGGCCTACGTCCCGGCGATGAGCGACGAGAGCATCATCGTGCGCGAGCAAGGCACCATCTTCCTCGCCGGCCCACCATTGGTGAAGGCCGCGACGGGCGAGGAAATCACCGCCGAGGAACTAGGCGGCGGCGATCTTCATGCGCGCAAGAGCGGCGTGGTCGACCATCTCGCCGAAAATGACGAACATGCGCTGACCATTGTGCGGGATATTGTTTCAACGCTCCCACCCCCGTTTGTGTCGAGCGAAGTCGAGACACGTCCCTCGACTACGCTCGGGACAAACGGTTTGAATATGAGGGACCCGCGACCGCCGCATTACGACGCCGACGAACTCTACAGCATCATCCCCGAGGATGTCCGCGCGCCCTATGACGTGAACGAAATCATCGCGCGGCTGGTCGACGGCAGCGAATTCCACGAATTCAAGGCGCTCTACGGCTCGACCCTCGTCTGCGGGTTCGCGCATATCTGGGGCATGCCGGTGGCGATCCTCGCCAACAATGGCGTGCTGTTTTCGGAAAGCGCCGTGAAGGGCGCGCACTTCATCGAGCTTGCCTGCCAGCGCCGCATTCCCCTGCTGTTCCTGCAGAACATCTCGGGCTTCATGGTCGGGGGCAAATATGAGGCCGAGGGGATTGCCAAGCATGGCGCCAAATTGGTCACCGCGGTTGCCACGGCGCAGGTGCCCAAGGTGACCGTGCTGATCGGCGGCAGCTTCGGCGCGGGCAATTACGGCATGTGCGGCCGCGCTTACTCACCGCGCTTCCTGTTCAGCTGGCCCAACAGCCGCA
>JBDSOV010000250.1:0-3150 GCA_039914575.1 Sphingomicrobium sp. | reverse complement strand
TTGATAACCTTTTCTCGCGCATGACGCGGGAGGAAAGGATATCTGTGCCGGCACACGCGCCCAATGCGACCGACTCGCGACGCCAGCGGCTGAAGCTGCTGTGGTGGCCGCTGGTGGTTGCGTTGGTGTTTGGCTTTGCCGAATTCGGCGAGCCGATTGAGGACACGCTTCGGATCGTCCGCAACCATGCCCACCAACAGTCGGTCAGCGGCGACATCGTGCTGGTCGAAGTTGACGAGAAGAGCCTCCGCCAGGTCGACAATTGGCCGTGGCCGCGTGCCAAACAGGCCGAATTGATCGACTCGATCGACCGGATGGGCCCGAAGCAAATCGTGTTCGACATCCTTTACACCGGCCCGAGCGATGCAGCTAATGATCGCGCCCTGGCCGAAGCGCTCGAACGATCGGCCAAGGTCACGCTTGCCGCCCAGACCCGGCTTGGTGACAATCAAGGCAAGGAAAACCAGGGTCTTCCGCTTCCGGCGTTTGCAAAACATGCCGGCGTCGCGTCGATCGCCTGGAAATTTAATTGGCAGGGGGCCGTGTGGAAGCTGAACCATGCGACGAGCTTCGATGGCAAGACAATGCCGTCGCTTTCCGCCCGCATCGCCGGGGTCGATGGGCCGGTCGGCCAGCAATTTCCCGTCGATTACAGCTACGACGTCGACAGTGTGCCGCGGATCAGCGCCTCCGATTTGCTCAACGGGCGGGTCGATGCGGCGGCCGTGCGCGGCAAGACCGTGGTTTTTGGGACGACCGCCTTCCAGCTTGGCGACCTATTCACTATCCCCGGCCGCGGCAAACGCGGTGGCGTGTTCGTCCATATCCTCGGAGCGGAAACGCTAAAGGCCGGCCCTCCGGTCGATCTCGGATGGATACCTGCCCTTGCACTGGCGCTCGCGGCGAGCCTTGCTTGCCTGATCAGTCGGCGATTGTATCCACTGGCACTGGGCACGGCCACCTTGCTGTTGCTTCCGGTGTTGCTCGAAGCCCACCTTGTGTTCGTCGATGTCACCGCCGGCTTGTTCCTGATCGCGGTAATCGCGTCGCGATTGGCTTGGGCGCGGTCGCGGTCACGTGGGCTGGTTCACGCGCTCACCGGTCTTCCCAACCTTGCCGCGTTGGCGTCCGACAAGCGCGGGCGCGATCTTCCGCTGGTCGCCGTGCGGGTCCATAATTATGCCGAAATCGCCTCGACCCTGGCTGCCGCCGGGGAGAAGCAATTGGTCGAGCAAATCGTTGCCCGACTCGGGCTCGGTGACCGCCTGCGGGTGATTTACCAGGGCGACGAGGGAATTTTCGTGTGGTTCGCCGACAAGGGCACGCCCTTCGCCAACCATCTCGAGGCGCTGCATGCCTTGTTCCGTTCGCCGATCCGGGTCAGCGGCATCAATTACGACGTCGCGCTGAGTTTCGGGATCGAGGTTGGCAGCAGCCGCTCTGTCTCGAGCCGCCTGGGGAGCGCATTGGTCGCCGCCGACGAAGCCGATGGCGAGGCGCTGAAATGGAAGTTCCACGATCCGGCGCGGCTCCAGGAAGTGCCGTGGCGATTGTCATTATTGTCGCAACTCGACACCGCGATCGAAGATGGGCAAGTGTGGATCGCTTACCAGCCCAAGCTCGACCTGATGACCGGCCGGACGATCGGCGCCGAGGCGCTGGCGCGCTGGACCCACCCGGAAAAAGGACCGATCAGTCCGACCGAATTCGTCACCGCGGCGGAACAGAGCGACCGGATCGAGAAATTGACCGATTTCGTGCTCGACCAGGCGATCGGCGCGACCGCTGAGCTGGCCCGAAAGGGGTATGACTTCGGGATCGCGGTCAATTTGTCGGCGCGCATGCTGAGCGATCGCCGCTTGCCCGAGCGGGTCGCTGCGGTCCTCGGCCGCCATGGTCTTAGCGCCGACCGGCTGACGCTCGAGCTGACCGAAACCGCCGCCATCTCGGGCACCGGCAACGGCATCGACCTGCTCACCCGGCTGCGCGACCTGGGAGTGCGGATCGCGATCGACGATTATGGCACCGGCCTGTCGACGCTCGACTATCTCAAAAAGATGCCGGCTACCGAGATTAAAATCGACCAAAGTTTCATCAAGACGATGCGCGACAACCGCTCCGACCTGATCATGGTCCAGTCGACCATCGGGCTCGCTCACTCGCTTGGCCGCACCGTCGTCGCCGAGGGCGTGGAGGATCCTCAGACCCTTGAGCAACTGCGCCAGATGGGCTGCAACATCGCCCAGGGATTCATTGTCGGACGCCCGATGAGCTTCGACGAACTGGTTCGCCGGATGAATAGCGAAAGGAAGCGCAACGCCGCCTAAGTTTCAACCAAATACTTAATCGTTTGATAACCATATCGATTAAGGTTAATAATGCTCCTGTGCCGATGCGATTCGCACGCAACGACAGGGGTATGAAATGAACAAGCGTCCTCAGACTAAGGGTTTCTGGAGCTGGCTGCTCGGCAGCGGTTGGGGCGGCGGCGGAAACAACGGCTGATTCAACTCAAAGCTTTCAAATTAAACGAAAAGACCGGCGGGCTTGGCCTGACCGGTCTTTTTTGTGCGCGCCGCGAATGTAGCGCGGATGGTGGTCGCAACGCGGCGACCAGCGAGTCCGCTGCTGGTCAGGACGCTGGTGTGCGACTCGGCGCGACTCGGAGGGCGATGACGATCTCATCATCGTCGGGAAGCACGGGTCTGGCGGTGTCCTTGTCCCAAAAGGCACTGAGGAAATTGTAGAGATTGCGCGCAAACAATGCCGATGAATCGGCGGCGACGCTGCGCGCTAGTTGCACTGCGCCGATGATTGTCACGCCATGTTTGACGACGCTCTCCCCAGCCACGCAGCCTTCGACATTGCCTCCGGCTTCGGCCGCCAAATCGACCACCACGCTGCCGCGGCGCATCGTCGCCAGCTGGGCATCGCTCACCAGCCGCGGCGCGGCGCGGCCCGGGATCAGCGCGGTGGTGATGACAATATCCTGCCTGGCGATGTGGCTCGACACCAATTCGGCTTGCGCCGCCTGATATTCGGGCGACATTTCACCGGCATAGCCGCCCGCCCCCTCGCCTTCGATCCCGGCGACATTCTCGACGAAGATCGGTTTCGCACCGAGCGACATGATCTGCTCGCGCGTGGCCG
>JBDSOV010000090.1:0-3031 GCA_039914575.1 Sphingomicrobium sp. | reverse complement strand
GCAGCATGCCCAGTCCTCCGGCACGCTCGTGCGGGTGGAGGAACAACCCGCCGACTTCGGACGAACCCTCGAGGTCGGTGCACAGCGACAGCGTCTGGTTGCGGAAGATCCGCCCCAGCGCCTCGCTTTTCTGGGTCAGGGTCGACAGTCGATAGCTGTAGAAGGGCACGTCATTGCCGACCTTGCCGAACACCTGGCAGGTGCCGCGGATTGCCTTGGTCTCGACATTTTCGAGCACGAACAGGAACAGGTCGTCGTCCTGGTTCTCGCCTTCACGCTCGAACCCGGCCTGCGATTTGGCCAGTTTCGCCTCAAGCGTGCCCTTGTCGGCGGGCAGGTTGGTGAAGCCCCCGCCGGTCAATTTGCTCAGCTCGTACAGAGCGCGCAAATCATCGGGCGTCGCGGCGCGGATGCGCATGCTCATCGCCCCGCCTCCGATGCCAGCCGGAGGATGGTCAGCGCCGACAAGGCAGCGCGCTGGGCGAGGCTATCGACGATCAGAAATTCCTCCATCGAATGAATGCTTCCACCGCGTGCGCCCATCGTGTCGATCACCGGCACCCCGCAGGCTGCGATATTATTGCCGTCGCACACTCCGCCGGTCGATTTCCAGCCGATCGTCTGGCCAAGATCGGCGCCGGCCTGCTGGACGATCCCGAACAATGCCTTGAGCTCGGGCGTCATCGGCTTGGGCGGCCGCGCGAAATGACCGTGGACGTCGATCGACACATCGTGGGCCGCCGCGATCTCGGCCACCGCCGTATCGATCAGCGCCTCCGCCAGCGCTTGATCTGCGACCGTCGCGGGGCGCAGATTGACCCGCAAGATCGCAAGGTCGGGGACGACATTATTGGGGCTTCCGCCGTCGATCTTTGCTGGATTGACTGACAGCCCCGGCCCGACCGCCGCCTTGAGCCGCAACGCAAGGTCGGCGGCGGCGATCAAGGCATTGCGCCCGTCCTCGGGATTGCGCCCGGCATGCGCCGCACGCCCTCGTACCGTAAAACTAAAATTGCCGCTCCCGGGACGCGCCCCGGCCATGGTCCCGTCGGGCAGCGCCGAAGGTTCGAAGGTCAGCGCCGCGCGCTTGCCTCGCGCTGCCTCGGCGATCAGCGCCGCCGACGCTTGGCTGCCGACCTCCTCGTCCGAATTGAGCACCACCTCATAGCCGATGTTGGCCGCCGCCTCGCTCGCCTCGACCGCTTCAAGCGCCGCCAGCATCACCGCGATCCCGCTTTTCATGTCGGCCACCCCCGGCCCGCCGAGCGTCCCGGCGTCGAGCCAGGTCAGCGCCTGGAACGGATGATCGACCCCGAATACCGTATCCATATGCCCGGTCAGCAAAATCTGCAGCGGCGCCTCGGGCCGAACCGTCAGATGGAGATGCTGGCCATGTCGCAATTCATAGGGCCGCCCGAGCGCGTCGATCGCCTCGACCGGTGCCGGATCGACCAGCCGCATCTCACCCGGAAGCACCGCAAACGCGTCGCCGATCATCTCCGCGACCTGAGCCAGTCCATCGAGGTTGCGCGATCCCGAATTGACCGCCGCCCACGCCTCGACCTGGGCCAGCATCGCGCCTTGCGCTGCCATCGCCCGCTCGACGCTTGTCCGTTCCTGTGAAGTCAGCCCCGTCATCCCGCCGCTGCCTAGCGCGGGACAAGCGCGAACGCCACAGCGCCGCCGCTATTGCGACGCTGCGCCGTTAATGCCCGCAATGGGTGGACAACGCACGCTGACGACAGAGCGCGCGGCGACTCAAGATTGGGGAATCTGGGCCTTTAGATCGCGCAGCAGAATTCTGAGCGTCTCCACGTTCAGGAGTTGGTTCGCCACCGCTGCCAAGTGCCAACGCAGCTCGCCTCGCAGTTCAGGCCTAGCGCGCAGATCGATTGCAGTTGCCGCAACGTCATCATCTGACAGCTTGATGGGGCAATTGGCAGGGAGCTCGAGCGCATAGATCGAGCCTGTTGCACGTCGATCCCCGCAATGCTTGCGGATGGCCTCTTGGATGTGATCCGGGATGACCTTGCGGACCTGTTGCCGATACGGTGTCGCTACAGCTGACAGGTTTACCAGGTCGTAGTCAAACGCCATCACCCGCGCCAAATTGCCGCGCAGTTGCAGGTTTTCGATGTTGCGCAATTCCTGGGCCCCGAAGATTTGCGCCCAGACGGCCGAATTGTTGCCGGCGGCGTTTACCTGGCTGGCCTGATAAGCCGCGATTACGAAATCCCGGTCGCTGATGGACGGATCTCCGCGCCAGGCGGCATCGGCCACAACCGCATAGCGGCGGGTCGTGGTGTAATAGTCATCTAGCTCGTCGAGAAAGCCGTGAAACGTGGCAAGTTCAGCCTCCAGCTGCGACAGCAATTGCCGTGTTTCTTGGCGTTCTTGGCGTGCCTGATTCCAGTTAGCGCCCTCTATGCCAACGAACACGCCCAGGATAACGATTCCCAGCTCAATCATTACGGAGGCCCAATTCTGGCCCCGCAAGCTTGCTACGAGTCGACGCAGGATCATCGGAACCCCCCCAGCTTGTTTGCCTCTCTTTTAGGAGGGAGGGAAGCCCCAGGTCGACTTCAGCCTCGGGCAATGGCTTCATGGTAACAGGACCATCAACCTATCCGCGGCGACGTCGAAGTGTCCCCTTTGGGTCGAAAGCACGCATCGGCTTCGCTGGCGCTTCAACCTCCGCGCGCGGACCCAAGCCACTCCCCAAACCCCGCAACGATCGCGCGGTACATGTCGCGCTTGAACGGCACGATCATGTCGGGAAGATGCGCCGGATCGACCCATTTCCAGTCGTTGAACTCGGGGTGCTTGGTGGCAATGTCGATATCGGCATCGCTCCCGGTGAAGCGCGCCAGGAACCAGTCCTGGTCCTGCCCGATCCATTTGCCCTTCCACAATTTGCCAGCCAGCTCGGGTGGCAGATCGTAGCGCAGGCGCTGCGAATGATCGGCGATCCGCTCGACCAGGTGCGCCCCAATCCCGGTCTCTTCCTCAAGTTCCCGCAGAGCAGTCGCCC
>JBDSOV010000201.1:0-6137 GCA_039914575.1 Sphingomicrobium sp. | reverse complement strand
CGCATGCCGCTTTGTAGAATTGGAACTGGAGCAGCCGCGCGAGGAAGTAGCGCGCATAAGGCGTGTTGCCCGGAATGTGGAACTTGGCGCCCGGATCGAAGTCGGCCTCGCTGCGCGCGACCGGCGGAACGATACCCTGATACTGCTTCTTCAGATCGACCCATGACTGGTTATAGGTGGCGGGCGTGATCGACCCGTCGAACACCCCCCAGCGCCACTTGTCGACCATCAGCCCGAACGGCAGAAACGCGACCTTGTCCATCGCCTGGCGCAGCAACAGCCCCGTATCCTTGTCGGCCGACGGCACCTTCGATTCGGGCAACAGCCCGATCTGGGTCAGATATTCGGGCGTGATCGACAGCGCGACGAAATCGCCGATCGCTTCGTGGAAGCCGTCATTGGCGCCATTGAGATAAAAATAAGGCTGCTGATTGTAGGCGCGCTGGTAATAATTGTGGCCAAGTTCGTGGTGAATGGTCACGAAATCGTCGCCATTGACCTTGGTGCACATCTTGATGCGCAGGTCATCCTTATTATCGACGTCCCAGGCCGAGGCATGGCAGATGACTTCGCGGTCGCGCGGGCGGGTGATCTGGCTCTTGGTGTAGAAACTGGCGGGCAGCGAAGCGAGGCCGAGCGACGAATAAAAACCTTCGCCGATCTTGACCATGTCGAGCGGCGACTTTTTCTGCGCGACGAGCAGCTCAGTGACGTCATAGCCGACATCCCCTGCCCCCTTAGGCGCGACCACATCGTAGATGTTGCCCCATTCCTGGGCCCACATATTGCCGAGCAGATCGGCGCGAATCGGGCCCGACGCGGCCTGCACTGCATTGCCATATTTCTGGTTGAGCTTGGTGCGGGTGTAGCAGTGCAATTGGTCGTAAAGCGGCTTCACTTCCGACCACAAGCGGTCGTACATCGCCGAGAATTGTTCGGGGGTCATATCATATTGGCTGCGCCACATCGCGCCAGTGTCGGCATAGCCAAGGTCCTTGGCGCCGGCGTTGGCGATCTCCACCATGCGGCTATAATCGGCCTTCATCGGTCGGCCGACATTTTCGTGCCAGGTGCGCCACATTTCGGCCAGTTCGGCGGGGTTGCGGTTGGTGCCCATCAGCGCCTCGACATCGTCCCCGGTCAGCACCTTGCCTTTAAGGCCGGCGCGACCCTTGCCGTAAGTCGATTGCAGCCTGGTCGCGATGGTGTTGAGTTCGCCTGCTGCGCCGGGGGTCTGCGGCGCCGCCAGCGTCAGCACCCCGCGCATGATGTTGAGTTTGCGCTGGGTGTCGTAATCGAGCCCGGGAATCGACGCGTAGCGCGCCGCCGCCGATGCATATTTGACGCCTTTCTCGGTTCCGATCGTGCCGAAATAGGAAGCCAGCGCATCGGTGTCATCAGTCAGATAGGTCGAATTCACCCACGCTGCCTGCTGCGCGATGTGGGAAAATTCGTAGCTATCCTTTTCCGCCGCCAAGACGAAGGCGCGCGCGCCTTCGGGGGTTTGCGGAAAGTCATCGACCGCGGCAGCGACATGCGACGCCGCCGGTTCAGTTGCCATCGGCGCTTCGGCCATCGCGGACGGGGTGGTGGTGGTGGCGCAGCTGGCTAGCGCCAAAGCAAGCAGCGAAACAGCGGGGGCAAGCATATTCATGGCTGGCGGATCCTCATCCTGAATTGTTCTTATAAGTCGCGTAGCGCGACCGATGCTCGCCCAACGCCCCGGTCGTCAAGACGCTCCAAAAAATGCCGCAATTCCGGCGCCAAACTCGGGCTTGGTGACGCTCGACATGTGGGTACCGGGGATCGGCACATACGTCGCACCGGGCAACGCCTCGGCGAGCAGCGGGGCCGAACCATTGTCGACATCCTCGGTACCGCACAGCAGGCACGTCGGCATGGTGAAGGCGGCGAGCCATTCGGGCATGGCATCGGTGAAGGTCGGAAGCAGCAATTTCGCCGCTTCGAGATCGACCTTCATCGTCTTCATGAACTGGATCGCCAGCCAGTGCGGATCGCCGCGGCTGGAGGTCTCGAGATTGGCGATGGCGTCGAGGAAGAAATGCTTGCGGCGGAGCCAGCCGGTCAGTCCCTCGAGCCCCATACCGGCGAGCAGCGCGCGGCGCGGGGTCAGCCCCTCACCTACCGCCTGGACCACCGTCCGAGCGCCGAGCGAAAAGCCGCCGAGATCGTAATCGGTGAGGCTAAGGTGGGCGATCAATTCGGCAAGATCGCGGCCCAGGATGCCGTCGGAATAGTTGGCCGGGTCATGCGGCTTGCCCGAGAGCCCATGCGCCCGAAGATCGGGCATGATCACCCGGCAACCCGCCGCGACCAGCTTGGCCGCGGTGCCGAACTTGATCCAGTTGGTCGGCCCGTCGGAGAACAGGCCGTGGAGCAGGACGACTGGGTGGCCGCAGCCCATTTCGCGCCAGGCCAAGTCGACGCCGTCGGAGGCAGTCCAATTGTGGATGGTGAGGTCGGTCATGCTGCCGAAAGGTCCCAATGTTCGCACTCGAACGCGGGCAGGCGGCCGCGCACGCACGCGAGAGGGGCGCAACGTGGTTGGCGCGTGATCGGAAGGTCGGTCAGGAAAAGCATGGGACGCGATGCCAAGCGAAATCCTACATTGCAATGGGGATCGACCCTCGCCCTCCAGAAGCTGTGTTAGTGCTCGTCGGGTGGACGATCACTGGTCGAGCCACATCAGGATGGCTGCCAGCAAAGCGATGGCCAAAAAAGTGCCGGCGAGAAGTAGCCAGAATCGCAATGGGCCAAGCTGCTGCTTATGTGGCCGCATCTCGACTTTCAGGTGACGTAACAGGCGCCACATGACGAACAGTCCCCAACCGAGGCTGATGGCCAAGGCCAGCCCGCCAAGCACAGGATAGCTGTCCGCCGGAGCTCCATCCACGAACAGCATGAACGGAACGAACGGGATGCCCATGCCAATTAACGAGATTGGCTTTCCGTTGCTCGCGATGTCCCTGTCGACGAAAGCCGCGATCCTGGAAAATACCGCCATGATCGCGCTCACTCCGGCGGCGCTTCGCCCGCCGCCTTCCACCGCTCCACCAACCGCTGATACTCATCAGTACGTGTCCGTGGCAGTCCGCTCGTGTCGATCCACTCCTCGTGGATGCTCTCCACCCCGAAATGGCTGGTCGGCTTGAACCGCGACGGATCATCGAACGCGGCGACGGTCAGGTCCAACTGGTCGGTATCTTTGTCGTAGCGAAACCCGAGCGACGTGCCGCACGCCGCGCAGAACGGCCGTTGGGCGATGGCCGAGCTTCGATACCAATCGGGCTCGTGCGACCAGCGAACGTCGGCCTGCGGCACATTCTTCATCGCCAGACTGACATTGCCGCTCGCCCGCTGGCACATCCGGCAATGGCAAAGATAGGCTTCGTCGCTGTCGATCTCGGCCTCGAACCGGATCCGGCCGCACGCGCAGCCGCCGGTCATTTTTCTAGCCGTCATGCCGCCACTCACTGCAACGGCGAGCCGGCGGGCGGGGCGGACATATGTTCGTGGACGATCTTCCAACCGCCATCGGCCTGGCGCTGGTAAACCTGGCTAAAGCGCGCGCGAACCGGCTGGCGAGCTTCGCCGAGTTGGATGGTGAAGGCGGTCACCCCCGAGGCGACGAACGTATCGGCATCGAGCACCTGAATAGCGCGATTGGCGACGGTGAAGTCGCCCGGGCGGGTCGCGGCGAAGCCTTGCGTGAGTTTGGTCTGAAGCTGGCGGTCGGCGACCGGCGCTAGCAGTCCTTGGTCGAACATCACTGCGCCGTCGGCATAATGGGCCATGATCTCGGCGGCATTGCCCGAGCCGTAGCTTTTCTCGGTTGCGGCGACGATCTTTTCCGCCTCGGCCTGGGTCGGCGGAACCAGCGTGGCTTCGTCTGATTGCTTGAGCTGGCAAGCCGCAAGTAAGGATAAGGCGGCAATGGGTATGAACATGCGCATTTGAACTCTCCCTCTTTTCGTCCGGCAGACTAAACTCTACTTCGCGTGCCACAAGCCATTCGGATCTGCCGCAAGGCGGGCGTCGTTTGGGTCTCGCGCGGCCAATCGGGGGCATCAACGATGTATCGACTGTTTCAGTTGCTTGACGCTACGCAGGTAACCCGTCTGGTCGAGCTCGCGCACGGAGCCAACTGGGTGACCGGGCGCACCACCAATCCGACCAATACCGGCAAGGATAATTTGCAAATCGAAAGTGGTAAGTTGCGCGACGAGAGCGGACGAATGCTTGCCGATGCGCTCAAAGCCAGCTCGCCGTTTAACGAAGTCGCCTTGCCCGTCACGGTCGCGCCGCCCCTGCTCAGCAAATATGCGCCGGGCATGGGTTATGCGATCCACAGCGATAATGCGTTCATTCACCTTGGCGCCACTACCATCCGCGCCGATCTCGCCTGCACCATCTTTCTCGCCGATCCTGCCAGTTATGACGGAGGGGCGCTGGTGATCCACAATGGCGATGTGAAGACCGCGTTCCGCCTGCCTGCGGGCCATGCGATCCTCTACCCGGCGACGATGCTTCACGAGGTCGAGCCGGTGACCCGCGGCGAGCGATTGGCCGCCTTCACCTTCATCCAGAGCCGAATTGCCGACCCGGCCAAGCGGGCAATCGTGTCCGAGATGGGTGCGATCGCCAGAACCGAGCGTGAGCGGCTGGGCCCGGCCGCCCACGCCAGGCTGCTGGTAATCCAGCAGAATCTGCTGCGTGACTGGGGCGACGCGCCTTAGGCGGCTTTCTTAAGGTGGCGCCGCCCTAACAACTCGGCGATCTGTACCGCATTCAAGGCAGCGCCCTTGCGCAAGTTGTCGCTGACCACCCATATGCTGAGACCATTGTCGACCGTCGGATCCTCGCGCACGCGGGACACGAAGGTGGCGTATTCGCCAACGCATTCAACCGGGGTGACGTAGCCGCCGTCCTCGCGCTTATCGACCAGCATGATGCCCGGCGATTCGCGCAGGAGGCGTTGCGCGTCGGCGGCGGAAATCTCGTCCTCGAACTCGATGTTGATCGCCTCCGAATGGCCGACGAACACCGGGACACGCACGCAGGTCGCGCTGACTTTGATCTTCGAGCCCAAAATCTTCTTGGTCTCGACCACCATCTTCCATTCCTCCTTGGTCGAACCGTCGTCGAGGAATTCGTCGATATGGGGGATGACGTTGAACGCGATCTGCTTGGTGAATTTGACCGGCGAATTGCTGTCGCCGACGAAGATGTTGCGGCTTTGCTCGAACAATTCGTCCATCCCCGATTTGCCCGCGCCGCTGACCGACTGGTAGGTCGCGACGACGACGCGCTTGATCGTCGCCGCGTCGTGCAGTGGCTTCAGTGCGACGACCATTTGCGCGGTCGAGCAATTGGGGTTGGCGATGATGTTGCGGGCGCGATAGCCGTCGATCGCCTCGGGGTTCACTTCGGGCACGATTAGCGGGACGTCGGGGTCCATCCGGTACAACGAGCTATTGTCGATCACCGTGCAGCCGGCCGCCGCGGCGCGCGGGGCGTGGGCGCGGCTGACCTCGGAGCCGGCCGCGAACAGGGCCATGTCCCAGCCGGCGAAATCGAAATGCTCGATATTCTGCACCTTCAATTCCTTGCCGCTGTCGCCAAGGTCGATGATCGTGCCGGTCGAGCGCGGGCTGGCGACCGCGGCAATTTCGTCGAACGGGAATTCGCGCTCGACCAAAATGTTCAAAATCTCGCGTCCGACATTGCCGGTGGCGCCGACCACGACGACCCGATAGCCCATGATTAGATATTCCTTCTCTGGCGCGTTGAATATGAAAGCGGCCGAACCCCCCATGTCGGAAGGCCCGGCCGCGTTTCAAGCCGTTCGACAAAACGGCCTTAGCTGTCTTTCTTGTCGTTACCCTTGGGCGGGCGCGGATCGCGGCGTTCGGCGATACGTGCCGATTTGCCGCGGCGACCGCGCAGATAATAAAGCTTGGCGCGGCGGACGGCGCCACGGCGCACGACTTCGATCGAATCGATCGCCGGCGAGTAAAGCGGGAAGACGCGCTCGACGCCTTCGCCGAACGAAATCTTGCGGACGGTGAAGTTGGAGCCGATGCCCTTGTTCGACCGCGCAATGCACACGCCCTCGA